>NZ_VRVE01000018.1:0-50412 GCF_008040035.1 Methylobacterium sp. WL9 | reverse complement strand
GCCCAGGATGACGTCGTTGCCGCCGAGCGCGGTGATCGTGTCGCTTCCGGTGCCGCCGATGACCGGGCCGCCCGTTGCGGATCGGCGCCTCGACGGCCGTGGTGCCGGCATACCAGACCCGGAACAGCCCCGGCGCCGCGAGGGCCGCGGCAATCGGCCGGTCGTTCCAGATCAGGCCGATATTAACGCTGTATTCGGGCACGCCGGCCAGAAAGTCGCGGGTGCCGTCGAGGGGATCGACCAGGAAGAACAGCTCCGCCGTCGCGGCCTCGCAGCTGTTCTCCTCGGCGATGACCGGGATGCCGGGCCAGCGCTGGGTCAGCGCCGCGACGATGAACTCTTCAGAGCGGGCGTCGGCGAGGCTGGCCGGCGAGCCGTCGGGCTTGAGCTTATGGGGGCAGTCGCCACCATGGTAGCCGCGCAGAATCTCGCCGGCCCCGCAGGCGATCTCGGCGAGGCCCGCCGCGATGGCGTCGCGCACCGGCCCGGAGACGGGCGCGGTCAGGCGAGGGCGGGACGCGGGACGCGGTTGTGAGGCGGAAGCGCTCATCCCTGCGGTCATGCCCCGAAGGCCGGCGCTTGTCGACACACCTCGTCGCGAAGTACCGGCGCTTTTCAAAGCAGGCAACGGTGTCTATCGGTGCCGGAGCACGCACGCCGCGGCCCGCTGCACCGATCCCGGCGCACCCGCAGCGGACGTGCAACAGAACCCATCGCGGAGCCGCTCCATGGCCAGCCTCACCCTCGACGCCCTCGATCTCTCGGCGCTGCTGTGCTCGCGGGTCTGCCACGACCTGATCAGCCCGGTCGGCGCGATCAACAACGGGCTCGAGGTGCTGGAGGACGACAACGACCCGTCGATGCGCGAATTCGCCCTCGACCTGATCCGCAAGAGCGCGCGCACCGCCTCGGCCCGCGTCCAGTTCGCCCGCATCGCCTTCGGCGCCTCGGGCTCGGCCGGCGCGGCGATCGACCTCGCCGACGCCGAGAAGCTGACGCGCAACATGTTCGCGGAGGAGAAGCCGGACATCGCCTGGAGCGCGCCGGTGGCGCTGTTTCCGAAGAACAAGGTCAAGCTTCTGCTGAATCTCGTGGTGATCTCCAACACCGCGATTCCGCGCGGCGGCCTGATCGACGTGAAGGTCACCGGCGACGGCGACGCACCCGAAATCGTGATCGTGGCCAAGGGCTCGCATGCCCGCATTCCGCCCCATGCCGAGGAGCTGATCGCCGGCACGCCCGAGGCCGGCTCGGTCGATTCCCACGGGATCCTCGCCTACTACGCCGGCCTCGTCGCCCGCGCCGCCGCGATGACGGTGACGTTCTCGATCGAGGGCGACGCGGTCACGATCCGCGCCGTGCCGACCGAGGCCGCCGTGGAGCCGGCCCCGGCGAACGCCCCGACGTCCGAGGATGACCGGCCCTCCGACAGCGAGCCCTCGGATACGGCGCTCGCGTAGGGCGAGCCATACGTCGTTCCGTGTGCCGTAGGGCGGCAGCGGAACGACGACGCCAAGCCAGACCGTGCAATGACCGTTACAGCACCACCTGTTCGTTGAACGTCTCGGCGCTGAACGGCAGCCGGAAGGTGACGCCGATGCCGTCGTCCTTGTGGCGGATGACGGTGGCGTAGCGCTTGCCGACGGTGACCACGGCGCCGATGCTCGGCTTGTCGGCGAGCACGAGGCCGGCTCCCGTCATCGACAGGTCGGCGATCTCGGCGTCGAGGGAGCGGCCATCCGGCCATTTCACCGTGGTGCGGCAGTGCCTGGGCACGATGCGGGTGCCGACGCGACGGTCTGAGAGACCGTCGACATGCTCGCGCAGCCAGGTCAGGCGCGCCTCGATCCGTGCCTGACGGCCGGCATTCACCTCGACGCCGACGACGAAGCCGTTCTCGGTGAGTTCGCGGATGCTGCCGGCGATCAGGCCGATGCCGTCGACGTAGCAGATCGCCTCGCGGCCGATATCGGCGGCGGAGGCGAGGTAGTCGCAGGTCACCTCGGCCGTCTCGCTATCGGGGAGGTGGACGACGCAGGCGAACTCCCTGTCCTCGCCGATCGTGCAGCGCCCGGACAAGGTGACCAGATCGACGGTCGCCGAAGGCAAAGGTCCGAAAGCAAGCATGGCGCAGTCCCGCATGGCCGATATAACGGTCAAGTCGTGATCGCCGACGCAGTTGCATCTTCTACGTGCGTCAAGAAAATCGACGTTCATTCATGGTGACCGGCACGTTAACAAGACTTTTAAGGATTGATCCACAGCCGGATCGCACGAGATCCGGATCGCGCGAAATCTTGCCAAGATGACCAGAGACAGGACGACCGCGGGCAGAGGACTGCAACGGTTCCCTAACCCAATTGCGGCAGGCTCCTGATTGCACGGCATGTGCCTGCGCCTTGACCGAGTATTGGACGATGGACGATCTGCTTCGCGAATTTCTGACCGAGAGCGCAGAGCATCTCGATACCGTCGACGCGGAGTTGGTGAAGTTCGAACAGGACCCCAACAACCAGCCGATCCTCCGCAACATCTTCCGCTTGGTTCACACGATCAAGGGAACCTGCGGATTTCTCGGGCTGCCGCGGCTCGAAGCCCTGGCCCACGCGGCCGAAAACCTCATGGGCCGTTATCGCGACGGCCTTCCGGTCAGCTCGGCGTCGGTCAGCCTGATCCTGGCGACCCTCGATCGCCTCAAGGCGATCCTGGCCGATCTCGAAGCCGGCGGCACCGAGCCCGCGGGGTCGGATGCGGACCTGATCGAGGCCCTCGACGCCATGTCCCAGGAGCCGGCCGCGGCGGCTGTGCCCGTGTCCGCCCCGCTGGTGGTCCAGGCGCTCCAGCGCGAGCTCAAGCCCGGTGAGGTCTCGCTGGACGATCTCGAGCGCGCCTTCATGGAGGCCGAGGGCCCCGACGAGCTGCCGCCGCTCGCCCCGCTCGCTCCCGTGGCCGAAGCGCCCGCTGCCGTGGTGGCGGCTCCTCCGGTTCCCGCTGCCGCGACGGCCCCGGCTCCAGCCGCGCCCGCCGCCGCCGCCGAGGCGAAGCCGGTCGAGATGACCCCCGAGGCCGAGGCGGCCGCGCAGAAGAACCGCACGATCCGGGTCAACGTCGAGACCCTCGAGCACCTGATGACCATGGTCTCGGAACTGGTGCTGACGCGCAACCAGCTCCTTGAGATCGCCCGCCGCCACGAGGATTCGAGCTACAAGGTCCCGCTGCAGCGCCTCTCACACGTCACCGCCGAACTTCAGGACGGCGTGATGAAGACCCGCATGCAGCCGGTCGGCAACGCCTGGCAGAAGCTGCCGCGCGTGGTGCGCGACCTCTCGGCAGAACTGTCGAAGGGCATCGATCTGGTGATGCTCGGCGCCGAGACCGAGCTCGACCGGCAGGTGCTCGAACTCATCAAGGACCCGCTGACGCACATGGTCCGCAACTCGGCCGATCACGGCATCGAGTCGACGGGCGAGCGCATCCGGGCCGGCAAGCCGGCCGGCGGCACCATCCGCCTCTCCGCCTATCACGAGGGCGGCACCATCTCGATCGAGATCGCCGACGACGGCCGCGGCCTCGACCTCGCCGCCATCCGGCGCAAGGCGGTGGATCGCGGCATCGCCAGCCAGGCCGACGTCGAGCGCATGAGCGATTCCGACGTGGCGAAGTTCATCTTCCACGCCGGCTTCTCCACGGCGCAGACCGTGACCTCGGTGTCGGGCCGCGGCGTCGGCATGGACGTCGTCAAGACAAACATCGAGTCGATCGGCGGCATGATCGATATCGCCACCCAGCGTGGCCAAGGCACCACCTTCACCATCAAGATCCCGCTGACCCTCGCCATCATCTCGGCGCTCATCGTCGAGGCGAGCGGCCAGCGCTACGCGGTGCCGCAGATCGCCGTGCTCGAACTCGTGCGGATCGAAGCCGAGGGCACCAACCGGGTCGAGCACATCAACGGCGCTCCGGTGCTGCGCCTGCGCGAACGCCTACTGCCGATCACCTCGCTCGCCGGCGTCATGCAGGCCGACGCCGCCGTCGGCGACGCGCCGATCTCCGGCTTCGTCGTGGTCGCCCAGGTCGGGCGCCAGCGCTTCGGCATCCTCGTCGACGAGGTCTTCCATACGGAAGAGATCGTCGTGAAGCCGATGTCCTCCAAGCTGCGGCACATCCCGCTGTTTGCCGGCAACACCATCCTCGGCGACGGCGCCGTGGTTCTGATCGTCGATCCCAACGGCATCGCCCGCAAGGTCGGGCAGGGTGCCGTGTCCAGCGATAGCGCGACGCAGGTCGACGAGGCGGCCGAGGCCGCCTTGGACAAGGCGACGCTGCTCGTCTTCAAGGGCGGCGGCAGCTTCAAGGCGGTGCCGCTCTCCCTCGTCACCCGCATCGAGGAGATCGATGCGAGCAAGATCGAGTGGCTCGCGGGCCGTCCGCTGATCCAGTACCGCGGCAAGCTGATGCCGCTGGTGCCGGCCGACCCGGCCATCCAGATCCGCTCGCAGGGCATGCAGGCGCTCGTGGTGTTCTCCGACGGCGACCGCGCGATGGGCCTCGTGGTCGACGAGATCGTCGACATCGTCGAGGATCACCTGAACGTCGAGATCGTCGCCGAGCGCTCCGACCTGATCGGGTCGGCGGTACTGCGCGGCCGGGCCACCGACATCGTCGACGTCGCCCACTTCCTGCCGCTCGCCTACGACGACTGGGCGCGCGGGCCGCGCGCCGCCAAGGCCAAGAACCCGACCTTGCTGCTCGTCGACGACTCGGCCTTCTTCCGCAACCTGCTCACGCCGGTGCTCAAGGCCGCCGGATACGACGTCGCCACGGCGGCGGGCGCCGACGAGGCCATCGCCCGGCTCAAGGCCGATCCGGAGATCAGCGTCGTCGTGGCCGACCTGGAGATGCCGGGCCGCAGCGGCTTCGACCTCGTCGCCGAGATGCGCAAGGGCGGTGGCCGGATCTCGGCCCTGCCGGTGATCGCGCTCTCGGGCGCGATCGGACCCGACTCCGTCACCCGCGCCCGCACGCTCGCCATCAGCGACCTCGTGGCCAAGTTCGACCGCAGCGGCCTCGTCGCGGCGCTCGCCGACCTCGACGCTGCGCCCCTCGACCAGGCCGCCTGATCCCCATGTCCACCGGAACCGCTCCCATGCAGGCCGCCAACACCAACGCCTCCGAGGCCGCCGTCACGGCGGGCCCCCGCGAATACGTCACCGTCCTCGTCGGCGACGCCATGTTCGGACTGGCCATCGAGCGCGTCCACGACGTGTTCGTGCCGACCGGCATCACCGGAGTGCCCCTGGCGCCGCGCGAGATCGTCGGCCTGATCAACCTGCGCGGCCGTGTCGTCACGGCGCTCTGCCTGCGCCGCCGCCTCGGCCTGCCCGACCGTGCGCCGGGCGCCGCGTGCATGGCGATCGGCCTGGAACAGGGCGCCGAGACCTTCGCCCTCGTCACCGACGGCGTCGGCGAGGTGCTGAAGCTCGGCGCGGAGACCTCAGAGCCGGTACCGATCAACCTCGACGCCCGCTGGCGCAACCTCGCCAGCGGCGTCCACCGGCTCAACGGGCGCCTGCTGGTGATCCTCGACATCGGCGCGCTGCTCGCCTTCGGCGAAGCGCTCGCGGCCTGACACCCTCATGATTCCAGACAGAGACCCGACATGAGAACCGCTCTGATCGTCGACGATTCCGCCGTCATCCGGAAGGTGGCCCGGCGCATTCTCGAGACCGCGAATCTCCAGGTCTCCGATGCCGAGGACGGCGAGACCGCCCTCGCGCTCTGCATGGCCGAGATGCCGGACGTGATCCTGCTCGATTGGACCATGCCGAAGATGGACGGCTACGAGTTCCTCAAGGCCTTGCGCGCCTCGCCCGGGGGCGGCCAACCCAAGGTGCTGTTCTGCACCACCGAGAACGACGTCGGCGCCATCGCCCGCGCCCTCCACGGCGGCGCCGACGAATACATCATGAAGCCCTTCGACCGGGACATCCTGATGACCAAACTCGAACAGGTCGGGCTCGGCCGAGAGGCACACGCCGCCTGAGGCCGCAAGGCCGAGATCTGCCGCCCCGATCCCGCGCCGGCCGTCTCCGGCTTGCAGGTCCGTCGCCCCCGACTCCCTCGATCCTGCCTGGAAGCGCCCATCCCATGCCGGCCGCCCTCGCCGCCACTCCCCATTCCGGTCCGGCCTCGGCCGCATCCGCGCCGATCCGCGTCCTGATCGCAGACGATTCGGCCGTGGTGCGCGGCCTCGTCGCGCGCTGGCTGGCGGAGGCCGGCTTTGAGGTCGTCGCCACCGCCTCGAACGGCCGCATCGCCCTCGACGCGCTGACGCGCCACGATCCCGACGTCGTACTTCTCGACATCGACATGCCGGAACTCGACGGCACGCAGGCGCTGCCGCTGATGCTGGCGCGCGTCCCCGGCCTCCAGATCGTGATGATGTCGACGCTGACGCAGCGCAACGCCGACATCTCCCTGAAATGCCTGGCGCTCGGCGCCGTCGACTACCTGCCGAAGCCCGAGAGCGGCCGGGGCGTCACCACCTCCGACGCCTTCCGCAGCGACCTGATCGAGCGGGTGCGGCTGTTCGGCGGCAAGCGCACGCGACGCGCGTCGTCGATCCCCACGAGCCTCGGTGCCACGCCGCTCGCGGCGCCGGCCGCACGCGCGGCCACGCCGATCGTGCTGCGGCAGAAACCACGAACGACGGTCGCCCCGCGCTGTCTCCTGATCGGCGCGTCCACGGGCGGCCCACGCGCTGTCGGAGACGTGCTGGAGAAGATCGGCGCCGCGACCCTGCGCAGCGTGCCCGTCCTGATCGTCCAGCACATGCCGCCGGTCTTCACCGCGGTCTTCGCCGAGCATCTCGGCGCCCGCGTCGGATTGCCGGCGGCCGAAGCGAAGGCGGACGAGCGCCTGCAAGCCGGCCGGATCTACGTGGCTCCGGGTGGCCGCCATATGGGCCTCGCCCGCGGCGAGCCGGTGATCCGGCTCGACGACGGGCCGGTGGTGAACTTCTGCCGGCCGGCCGTCGACGTGATGTTCTTCGATGCGGCGGCCGTGTTCGGGGCGGCGACCCTGAGCGTCGTGCTCACCGGCATGGGCGCCGACGGCACCGCCGGAGCCCGCGCCCTCGTCGAGGCCGGCGGCACCCTGCTGGCGCAGGACGAGGCCACGAGTACGGTCTGGGGCATGCCGGGCAGCATCGCCAAGGCCGGCCTCGCCCACGGCGTTCTGCCGCTGCCCGAGATCGGGCCGGCCCTCAAGGCGCACCTCATGGGGCAGGGACGATGAGCGACGTCGCCTTCGATTTCCTGCGGGTCTACCTCAAGGAGCGCTCGGGCCTCGCGCTGGGCCCCGAGAAACTCTACCTCATCGAGAGCCGCCTCGGCCCGGTCTGCCGCCGCTTCGGCCTCGCGAGCCTCGCCGACCTCTGCACGGCGCTGCGGATGCACCGTGCCGGAGTCGAGCAGGCGGTGGTGGAGGCGATGACCACCAACGAGACCTTCTTCTTCCGCGACCGCGTGCCGTTCGACATGTTCCGCGACGTGCTGCTGCCGCGCGCGATCACGGCCCGCGCCGGGACCCGGCGCCTGCGCATCTGGAGCGCCGCCTCGTCGAGCGGCCAGGAGCCGTACTCCCTGGCCATGCTGCTGCGCGAGGCCGCACCGCGGCTCGCCGGCTGGCATGTCGAGATCGTCGCCACCGACCTCTCGACGGAGATGCTGGAGAAGGCCAAGGCCGGCCTCTACAGCCATTTCGAGGTGCAGCGCGGCCTGCCGGCGCAGCTCCTCGTCAAGCACTTCACGCAGGTCGGAGACCGCTGGCGGATCGATCCGGGCCTCGGCGGCATGATCGATTTCCGTCAGCTCAACCTGCTGCAGCCCTTCGACCAGCTCGGCGCGTTCGACATCGTCTTCTGCCGCAACGTGCTGATCTATTTCGACATGGCGACGAAGAGCGACGTGCTGCACCGGATCGCGAAATCGCTCGCGCCCGACGGTGCCGTGCTGCTCGGCGCGGCCGAGACCGTGATCGGCCTCACCGACGCGCTCGTGCCGGACGGAGGCCATCGCGGGCTCTATCGCAAGGGCGTGGTGGCGAGCCCGGCGTTCCAGGCGGCCCCTCTGCGGGCGGCCGTCTGATACCGCCTCCGGTCGATCGGATCGGGTCGAGCCTCACATCCTATCCTCCTTGCCGTCCTCCTTGCGAGGAAGGGTAGGGGAGGCGGTGGCTCAGAAGCGGGCGCTGCGGTGCCGCTTGCACCACCCCCACCTCCGGCTCCTCCCCGCAAGGGGGAGGAGAGCGCTCGCATCGATCGATGCCGTTCCTTCGGGAACGGTATGACGGCTGGACGAATGTCGCCGCCTCCCGTTACCGCCGCGCCTTGTGGTGCAGCAGGTTGAGGATCAGCGCGGTCCAGCCGGTCTGGTGCGAGGCGCCGAGGCCGCGGCCGGTGTCGCCGTCGAAGAACTCGTGGAAGAGCAGGGCCTCGTCTTCGTCCTTGTCGGCGTGGCTGCGGTTCGCAGTGCCGAAGAACGGGCGGCGGCCGTCCTCACCCTTGGTGAAGAGTGCGATCAGCCGGTCTTCGAGGGCGTCCGCGATGGCCTCCAGCGTCCGTTCCTGCCCCGACCCGGTTGGATACTCCACCAGAAAGTCGTCGCCGTAATAGGTGTGGAAGCGGCGCAGAGCCTCCACGATCAGGTAGTTCATCGGCATCCAGACCGGCCCGCGCCAGTTCGAGTTGCCGCCGAACATGTTCGAGGTGGAATCCGCCGGGTCGTAGCGCACGCTGAAAGAAGCGCCGAAGGCTTCGAGGTGGAAAGGCGCATCCTTGTGCGCCTTCGAGAGCGAGCGGATGCCGTAATCCGAGAGGAATTCGGCCTCGTCGAGCATGCGCTTGAGGAGCGCCTTCATGCGATGGCCGCGCAGCAGCGAGAGCAGCTTGCGGTCCCCGGCGCCGCCCTCGTCCCAGCGGGAAACGAGCTGGGCGAGGTGCGGGCGGTTCTCCAGCACCCAGTTCATCCGGCGGGCGAAGTCCGGCAGCCGCTGCAGCATCTTCGGATCGATCACCTCGACGGCGAAGAGCGGCACCAGCCCGACCATGGAGCGCACGCGCAGCGGCAGCATGACGCCGCCGGGCATGTCGACCTCGTCGTAGAAGAACGCGTCCTGCTCGTCCCAGAGACCGAAACCCTCGCCGCCCATGTCGGTCATCGCCTCGGCGATGCCGAGGAAGTGCTCGAAGAACTTCGAGGCGGTGCTCTCGTAGACGTCGTTGTGGAGCGCGAGTTCGAGGGCGATGCGCATCATGTTCAGCGCGTACATCGCCATCCAGGCGGTGCCGTCGGCCTGATGCACCACGCCGAAACCGGGCGGCGGACGCGAGCGGTCGAACACGCCGACATTGTCGAGGCCCAAAAAGCCGCCCTGGAAGACGTTTCGGCCGTCGGCGTCCTTGCGGTTCACCCACCAGGTGAAGTTGATCAGGAGCTTGTGGAACACGCCTTCGAGGAAGGCGATGTCGCCGCGGCCGCCGCGCCGGTCCCGGTCGATCTCGAAGACCCGGAACGTCGCCCAGGCATGGACCGGCGGGTTGGTGTCGCCGAGCTCCCATTCGTAGGCGGGGAGCTGGCCGTTCGGATGCATGTACCATTCGCGGGTGAGGAGCAGCAGCTGGCTCTTGGCGAAGTCGGGATCGAGCAGCGCCAGCGGCAGGCAGTGGAAGGCGAGGTCCCAGGCGGCGAACCAGGGGTATTCCCAGGCGTCCGGCATCGAGAGCACGTCGGCGGCGGCAAAGTTCTTCCAGATGGCGTTGCGGCCGTGCCGGCGGTCCGGGGGCGGGGCCGGCTGGAGCGGGTCGCCCATCAGCCAGGTTCGCACGTCGTAGCGGTAGAGCTGCTTCGTCCAGATCAGCCCGGCCGCCGCCTGCCGGAAGATGCGCTGGCGATCGACGCAGACGATGCCGTCCTGAAGCGTGTCGTAGAAGGCATCCGCCTCCTCGACCCGCTGCCGAGTGAGGGCGCCCTGTCCGTCGACGAGGCGGGGCCGCGTGCCGGCATAGAGCCGCAGGCGCACCACGGCCCGCGCGCCGGGCTCCAGGGTGAAGCGGTAGTGCAGGCCGAGCTTCGTGCCTTTCGTCGCCGAGACTGCCTCGCGGTCGCCCCGGACGATGGCCGCGTCGAGCCCGTCCTTGAACGGACCCGGCGCATCGGGCCGGCCGCCATGCAGGCGCAGGTTGGTCTCGTTCTCGCAGAACAGCAGCTCCGGTTCGCCGTCGAAGGACAGACGGTAGGAGCCGAGCCGGGAATGGTTGCAGGCGACCCGCCCGTCGGCCCCCATTTCGAGCCAGGGCTTCCAGGCGATGGCGCCGTCGCGCCAGCCCCAGGTGTTGCGGAACCAGAGCTGCGGCACGAGGTGCAGCTCGGCCGTCTCGGCGCCGCGGTTCACCGCGGTCACGGTCATGTGGATGTCGTCGGCATCCTCCTTCGCGTACTCGACGGTGACCGCGAAGAAGCGGTCCTGATCGAAGGTGCCGGTGTCCTCGATCTCGTATTCCGGCTCGTCGCGCCGCCGCCGCCAGCTCTCGTTCCTGAGGTCGTCGTAGGGGAAGGGCCCGTGCGGATACTTATAGAGATACTTGAGATAGGCGTGGCTCGGGACGGCATCGAGGTAATGGTAGACCTCCTTGACGTCCTCGCCGTGGTTCCCCTCCTCGTTGGTGACGCCGTAGAGCCGCTCCTTCAGGATGCGGTCGCGCCCGTTCCAGAGGCAGAGCGACAGGTTGAGCAGGCCGTGGTCGTCGCTGAGGCCCGCGATGCCGTCCTCGCCCCAGCGATAAGCCCGCGAGCGCGCATCCTCATGCGTCAGGGAGCGCCAGGCGTTGCCGTCGGCGCTGTAATCCTCGCGGACCGTCCCCCATTGCCGCTCGCTGAGATACGGGCCCCAGAGCGACCAGGCGCGCTCGCAGCGCCCCTGCTCGGCAATGCGGCGCCGCTCGGCCCACCGGTCGATGTCGCTCAAATCCACCTCGTGAGCCGGCGCGTGCCCGCACGCCCGGCGATCCCTCGCGCCAGGATGCGTCGCCCGTCCGGGCCGCCGCAGCGCGCCGCGGCCCATGCATCTTCAGCGCCAAGCTGGGGCAGGGTGAGGTTGGAGGTGAGCCGCTACACCAAGGCGGCCGGCATCGGCTTGGCCAGCGCGACCTGCAGGAGCGCCGCCTTGTCGACGTCGAGCGCCGCTGCGATCTCGACGAGCGCGCGGTCCTCGATCGGGCTGATGCCCTCCTGGTCGGCGACGTCGGCGGCGATCAGGAAGACGTCGTGCCGCTGCTGCAGCGGCCGCTCGATGATGGCCGCGATGCGGCGCAGGTTCTCGACCCGTCCGGCGCGGGTCCTGGCGCGGGCGACGCCGTCGTAGAGTTCGCTCTCCAGCATCAGGGCGTCGTAGCCCTTCTCCAGGATCGGGTTGGAGGTCATGCCCTGGATCGCCGCGTCGAACTCGTCGCCCGACATCTCGCCGTCGGCGACGATGACGTTGGCCGCCGCCGAGACCGACGCCTGCATCAGCGGCTCGTCGCCGGCATAGGCCGCCACGCTCAGGTTGAACCGGCTGAGCATGCTGTGCAGCAGGCTCATGTGCGTGGCTCCCGAGCCTGACGGCTCGCGAGCGGTCCGCCGCATGGGCGGCGGCGCGCCGTCGCGCTTGCCGCCGGCCGGAGGCCGCAACAACCGGCGTGTACGACCGTCGGATTCATGCCCTCAGGCCCGCCGCGCCCCGCGAACCGCCGAGGCTGACCCGCTTCGAGGGCAGGATCCGGCTCCCGAAGGTCTGCACGACCGGGTTGCGGCGCGATTGCTCGAACAGCACGTTGCCGATCAGGCCGCAGGCGCGCCGGAGCGTCGAGCCCTCGCAGCCCGCCGCGATCTTCAGCCCGAGCCCGTGGGTGTGGCTGCGCCCGTAGAGATAGACCGCGAGCCGCGCCCGCGTCGGCTCGGCGATCGCGTCGAGCATCTCGTCGAGCTGTTCCTGGTCGGCCCGGTAGAGGGCGCCGAGCAGTTCCAGGGGGACCGGACACATGTCCTCGTTCAGTACTGACGTCACGAGCCGTCTCCGCGTTTCTGCTGGATCACGCCGCGTTTCGATCGAATCGATCAAACCGCAAAAAACGCAATCGATTCAAAAGTTTAGAGCAGGCTTCGCGCGAAAGGTCGTTGCCGCTTCTTCGCAGCCTGCTCTAAGCGCTGAGCATCGGTCGCTTATGGTTTCCAGAGCGTAAACGCGGCCGCCGATGCGGACGTGGCGGATTGGCACGGCCTATTCGGCGGCTTTCAGGACACGCCGGCCCGACGGGGCCTTGGCGGAGGCAGGCGCCGCCTGGGCCAGATCGAGGGCCGCCTGCAGTGCATCGCTCAGCGAGGTCACGAGCAGGTCGGCCGAGGTGGCGCGGCGGAGGCGGTCCAGCGAGGCCGGATCGCGCTCGCGCCAGAACCCGACGAGGATCTTCACGCCGGGGATGGCGCGGCGGGTCTGGCGGATGGTGAGGCGGATCTGCGACAGGCTGATCGGATCGAGATAGGAGAAGCAGACCATGGCGATGCCCTGGTCGCGCACATCGGCCTCGGTCAGCCCCTTGGACGGCCGGGCGCGGGCGCCGATCCCATGCCGTGCCAGGATCTGGCTCAGCATCAGCGTCGCCGTCTCATCGAACACGCCGCGGCTCGACACGCAGAGCACTGGCGCGGTCCCGCGCCAATTCGGCCCGAGATCGTCGGGCTTCAGTACGACCATGGCGGCCTTCGGGTCCGGCCCGACGAGGGCCAGCGTCGCCGCCGCCTCGGCGCCGACGGAGCTCCGGGTCCAGCTGCGGCGCGGCTGGCCGAGGCGGTCGACGACGGTGCGAAAGCTCTCGCCGAGCTTCATCTGCCGGGAGCGGTCGAGGGTGCCGCGCGCGAGATCCGCCTCGGCGAGACGCAGGCCCGCCAGCACGACCTCGTCGTAATAGGTGATGAGCGCCCGCTCCTTCAGGAACTGCCGGCCCTGCTCGATCGCTTCGGCCGGGTCGCCGGCCAGCATGCGCTGGTAGAACGTCTCCGGCGGGTCGAGCGCCGGCCCGTCGCCGAGCAGCACGTCGAGGAACCAGAGCCGTTCGACGTGCCGCCCGAGCACGACGAGGCAGACGGTCAGCGGCGTCGCCAGCACCAGCCCGATCGGCCCCCACAGGAAGGTCCAGATCGTCGCCGCCATGATCACGGCGATCGGCGAGAGGCCGGTCGAATGGCCGTAGAGCAGCGGTTCGAGCACGTGGCCGGCAATCGGCTCGACGACCACGAACAGCACCGCCACCGCGATCACCATCGACCAGCCCGGATCGATCGCCACTGCCACGCCGAGGGGCAGCACGGCGCCGATCGCCGCACCGATATACGGCACGAAGCGGAGCAGCCCGGCGATGACGCCGAACAGGATCGGGCTCGGCAGGCCGATCAGCCAGAGCCCGACGCCGATCACCACGCCGAAGGCGACGTTGAGGGCGAGCTGGGCGAGGAAGAACCGGCTGAGCCGGGCGGTGGCGTCGTCGATCGCGGCGGTGGTCCGGCGCAGGTCGCTCGACCCGGCGAGCCGGATCGCCCGGTTCCGCAAGTCTTCGCGCTGGAGCAGGATGAACACGGTGAAGAGCAGGATCAAGCCGGTGGTCGCCAGCGGATGCAGGATGTCGCCCGCCACGCTCGACAGCGTGGTCAGCACGCTGGTGCGCGCGGGCTGGACCTCGACCTGCATCGGCCGCTGCAGCGTGCCGATCTCGGCGCTCTCGGGGGCCGTCGTCGCGGCGGGCTGCAGCGCCTTGCCGATGTCGTCGGCCATGTCGAACAGGCCGGAGAAGGTCGCGGACAGCCCGTTCTCCTGGCCGGTCGCGGCGCGGAGGGCCGTCATCTTCTCGCGCAGCGTCATCGAGTAGCGCGGCAGGTCGGCGGCGAGCTGTCCGGCCTCGCGGGCGATCAGCGAGCCGATCGCGCCGAGGAGGCCGAAGGTCAGCAGCACGACGATCAGCACCGCAGGGGCCCGCGGCACGCGCAGGCCCCGCAGGCCGCGCACCGCCGGCAGCAGGACGAAGCTGAGCAGGATCGCCAGCGCGATCGGCACCAGGATTGACCGGCCGAGATAGAGCGCGCTCGCCAGCGTCACCACGATCAGCAGCGACGCCAGCATGATGATCGTCGGAAGCGCCCGCCGCAGCAGCCGCGTCGTGACGGGATCGTCGGTCATGACTGGCTACCCCACAGCGGCGTCGCGCCCCCGGCGCTCAAGCGGCGGTGCCGATGGCCGCCGCGATCTGGCTGAGCAGCCTGGAAAAATCGATGGGCTTGGGGTGGTAGTCGTCGCAGCCGGCCTGGATCGCCTTGTCGCGGTCGCCGGACATGGCATGCGCGGTGAGCGCGATGATCGGGATGCCGCGCGTGTCGGCCGCGGCCTTGAGCGCGCGCGCCGCCGACCAGCCGTCGAGCACGGGCAGGTTCATGTCGAGCAGGATCACGTCGGGCTGCGAGGCCCGCGCCTGCTGCACCCCGGCCTCCCCATCGTGAGACAGGATCACCTCGTAGCCCCGGCGCCTGAGACGCCGGGACAGGAAATCCCAGATCTCCTCGTGGTCTTCCACCAGCAAGATCTTGCCCGACACGCCGCCATCCCTCTTCTCACGCACCGGCCCAACGCGCGCCGCAGCATTACGGTCGCAATTGGCTCGCCATCCGTTGCAGGCCGGCTATGTCGGTGGCGGTGCCGGATGGATCCGGTAGCGCCACGCGGCTGCGTGCGGTCTATGGGCGGATGGGAGCGACGTGTCGCGATATGGCGTTGGGTGTGGCGGTGCAACAGGATGAGGCCCCGGATCGGGAGACAACCCGCGTCGATGCGCTTCTGTCGCTGATCGGCGGGCTCCATGGCGCCCCGTTCACGTCGGCCGAGCCGGCGGCCCTGGCGCGGCTGCGTCTCGGCAAGGACGATCTGGCGGCGCGGCTCGACCCGGCCGCTCCCGCGCCGGGCTGGTGGGCGGCGGACACCGGCGGCCTCGACATCGCCGGAGCCGACCTCTCGGAGGCCGATCTCGAAGAGACCGACCTGTCTGGGGCGAACCTGAGGAAGGCGACGCTGAAGGGCGCCCTCGGGCGCTCCGCCCGGTTCGATGGGGCGAACCTTGAGGAAGCCGATCTCTCGGGGGCCGATCTCAGCGGCGCGCGCTTCGGACGGATCGCCGCCGGCCAGGCGAGTTTTTGCGACGCCATGCTCGAGGACGCCGATTTCGGCGGCGCGACCATGCGCTTCGCCAAGCTCAACCGCGCGCTCCTCGATGGCGCGCGCTTCGTCGAAGCCGACCTCTGGGGCGCCGATGTCTCAGGGGCGGATGCCGACTACACGGTGTTTCGCGGCGCGCGGCTCGACGAGGCGAATTTCAGCGACGTGAACCTGACCCATGCCGATTTCGAGGGCGCGAGCCTGAAGAAGACCCGGTTCGTCGGCTCGCGGTTGCGCGGCGCGAACCTGTCCGGGGCGAAGCTCGACGGCGCGGATCTCTCGGAAGCCGACCTCGCCGACACGACGCTGGTGCGGCTCGACCTCTCAACCTGCCGGCTGCGCCACGCGCGCTTCGCCGGGGCCTGGCTGGAGGGCACGCGCTTTCGGGTGGAGCAGCTCGGCGGGGCGGTCGGCGAAGAGATCGCCGGCGAGTACGAGGCGGCGCAGGCGAGCTATCTCGCGCTGGAGCGCAACCTCAAGAGCATCGGTAGCCACGACGGCGCGAGCTGGGCCTACAAACGCCAGCGCCGCATGGGCCGGCGCCATGCCGGCTCGCAGGCGCGGGAGGCCTGGGAGGGGCGCGACGGCCGCGGGCTCCTGCGCTTCGGCTACCGCTGGCTCGCCGACCGCTTCGTCGAATGGCTCTGCGACTACGGCGAGAGCCTGTCGCGGATCGCGCGGGCCTTCGCCATCGCCATCGGATTGTTCGCGGCGGGCTACTGGCTCACCGGCGGCCTGCTGCTGGAAGGGCCCGAGCACCGGCCGACCTACAACGTGATCGACCTCGTGAGCTACAGCGCCCTCAACATGCTGACGGCCAACCCGCCGGAGATCGGCCTGAAGCCGATGGGGCGGGTGACGAACCTGCTGGTCGGCATCGAGGGCGCGCTCGGCATCGTCCTGCTCGGCCTGTTCGGCTTCGTGCTCGGCAACAGGCTGCGGCGGTGATGGCGCCTGACCACGACCGCCGCCAGATCACACGCAACATCACAATGAGAGAGGGGACGCAGTCGTGACAGCGGAACCCAACGATCCGAAACCCGACCTCGCGCCGAGCGAGGCCGACTTCCGCAACCTCGCGGATGCGATGCCGCAATTCGCCTGGATCGCGGAGCCGGATGGCAGCCTCGTCTGGTACAACCGGCGCTGGTACGACTACACCGGCACTACGCCCGAGGCGATGCAGGGCGCGGGCTGGCGCAAGGTCCACCATCCCGACCACCTGGAGCGCGCTGCCAACACCTTCGCGCGCTCGATCGCCCGTGGCGAACCGTGGGAGGACACCTTTCCGCTGCGCGCCGCCGATGGCAGCTACCGCTGGTTCCTGTCGCTGGCCGTGCCGGTGCGCGACGCGGATGGCGGGATCCGGCGCTGGTACGGCACCAACACCGATATCACCGAGACTCGCGAGGCCGAGGAACGCCTTCGTTTGTCGGAGGAGCGTTTCCGCGCCCTGATCGACGCCTCGGCCGCCGTGATCTGGAACACCAACGCGCAGGGCGAATTGCTGCCGCCGCAGCCGCGCTGGGCCGCCTATACCGGCCAGACCGAGGAGGCCTACCAGGGCTGGGGCTGGATCGAGGCCGTGCATCCGGACGACCGGGCGCGGGCGGCCGAAGTCTGGGCGAATTGCGTCGAAAGCGTACAGCCCTACGCGATCGACTACCGCCTGCTCCGCCACGACGGGGAATGGCGCGACCTCGAGGTCCGCGGCGTGCCGGTGCTCGCCATGGACGGCAGCATCCGTGAATGGGTCGGCATCAACATCGACATCACAGCCCGCAAGGAGGCCGAGGCCGAATCCGAGCGCGCCCGCGCCGCGGCCGAGGCCGCCAACCTCGCCAAGAGCCAGTTCCTGGCCAACATGAGCCACGAACTGCGTACGCCGCTCTCGGCCGTGATCGGCTATTCCGAGATGTTGGCCGAGGAACTCGAAGACCTCGACCAGCCGGGCCTGCTGCCGGACCTGCGCAAGATCGAGGCGTCGGCCCGGCACCTGCTCGGCATGATCAACGACGTGCTCGATATCTCGAAGATCGAGGCCGGGCGCATGACGCTCTCGGCCGAGACCTTCGCCGTCGACGCCCTGATCGAGGACGTCACCGCGGCGACGCAATCGCTCATCGCCAAGAAGCGCAACAGCTTCGGCCTCGATCTCGCCCCCGATCTCGGCGCGATGCACCAGGACCAGCTCAAGCTGCGCCAGGCGCTGATCAACCTGATCGGCAATGCCGCGAAGTTCACCGAGGACGGCCGGATCACGCTGAAGGCCGAACGCTACAGCGACGCCGACGCCGACTGGCTGCAATTCTCCGTGACCGACAGCGGCATCGGGCTGACCGAGGAACAGATGGGGCGGCTGTTCGAGCGCTTCGCCCAGGCCGACGAATCCACCACGCGCCAGTTCGGCGGCTCGGGCTTAGGTCTCGCCATCACCCGCGCCTTCTGCGAGCGCATGGGCGGCGCGATCGGCGTCGAGAGCACCTTCGGCGAGGGCGCGACCTTCACGATCCGCGTGCCCGTGACGCTGGCCTCCGAAGAAGAGGAGGCGCAGGCCGCGAGCGTGACCGAGCTCGTGCGCCGGATCACCGCCGAGGAGAACGCCCACCAGGACGTGGTGCTCCTCGTCGACGATGACCCCTCCGCCCGCGAACTGCTGCAGCGCTTCCTCGAACGCGAGGGGTTCCGCGTCCGCACCGCCAACGACGGACGCGCCGGGCTGACGCTGGCGCGCGCGCTGAAGCCCCGGGCGATCCTGCTCGACATCGAGATGCCGCGCATGGACGGCTGGGCCGTGCTGCACGCCATCCGCACCGACCCGGAGATCGCCGACACGCCGGTGATCATCACCAGCGTCGTCAACGAGATGAGCCTCGCCCACGTCCTCGGCGCCACCGACTATCTCGTGAAGCCGATCGACTGGAACGCCCTGAAGGACACGATGGAGCGCTACCGCCCCGCCGGTCGCGACGGCAGCGTGCTCCTCGTCGACGACGACGCCGACGCCCGCGAGCGCCTGCGCCGCACATTGACCCGCGAAGGCTGGCAGGTGCGCGAGGCCGAGAACGGATCCGTCGCCCTGGAGCGCCTCGACGAGGCCCGCCCGAGCCTGATCCTGCTCGACCTGATGATGCCGGTGATGGACGGCTTCGCCTTCCTGCGGGCGCTGCGCGGCCGCCCCGACGGCGACGTGCCCGTGGTGGTGCTCACCGCCAAGGAGATCACCCGGGAGGAGAAGGCCAGCCTCGACGACCAGGCCGACCGCCTCATCATCAAGGGCTCGCTCAGCCTCGCCGACATCGGCCGCCAGCTCCGCGACCTCTACGACCGCCAGGGCACCCCGCCGGTCTCGGACGACCTCAAAGGGGTGCTGGACCGGATCGGACCGTAGCCGGGCTCAGAACGGGTAGGCGGTCACGAGGAAACGCCGGGTCTCTCCCAACGGCCGATGCCAGACCGAGCGGATCCGCCAAGTCGAGCCGTCCGGCATGATCATGGGGCCTTCGTAGACGAACTTGGTGCCGAAACCGGTGGCCTGTTCGCCGGCGAGGTGGCTCGGTCGGGCATGAGCGAACAGCGACGCCAGGAAGAGGTCCGGCACGTCCGATCCGAAGCCGTGGGCAAGGAAGAACTTGGCTTTGCCACCGCCTTCGGGGTGCTCGGTATTCAGCAGGTAGTCGCCGATCTTGGGATCGGCGATCGTCAGGCCGGGCGTCCCGTCGTCGGACTCGGGCACGGGAAAGCTCAGACCGCCTGCAAGGCGTCGGCCCGCAAGGTGCAGTTGCCCACGACGGGGCGCGCGAACTCGACCTCGTAGGCTTTGCCGCCGCCGTAGACGGCGACGATCGTCCCACGCGAACCGGCCGGCACCGGCCGGCCGTCGTCGGTCTCGACGGGGCGCAGGGTCTCGACGACGCTCAGCTCGGCAAAGAGCGGGTGGTTCGGGTGCGGATCCTGGAACTGGTGCATCGTCTCGTAGGACATGCCCGACTTTCGCGCGCCGCTCGCATGCGCGCAAGTAGGCGATGGTCTCGGCGATGGCGCTCGGGCGCCATCCGAAACCGGTAAGACTACTCCCCCGGCGTCCAGTCGATGTTCGGGCGCTGCGCCAGCATCCGGTCGAAGTATCCGGCGACCGCCTGCGCGCCCTCGGAGTGCATCATCGCCACCGGATGCGCGAGGTAGGCGCGGGCGAGGTCGACCGGGATCCGGCCCGCCTGGAGCGCGCCCAGAACCTCGTCGATGAAGGCATCGTTGGCCTCGTTGAAATCGCTCGACAGCTTCTTGCGGTCGTTGAGTGCCTTGATCGCCATGCCGTGATCCTCTTGCGTCGCAACGAAACGAATGCCGGTCGGCCTCACGGCACGGCGGAAACGAAAAAGGCCGCCCAGCGGCGGCCTCAACATCGTTCGTCTCGACTAAGAGAAACTGGAGCGGGCGAAGGGATTCGAACCCTCGACCCCAACCTTGGCAAGGTTGTGCTCTACCCCTGAGCTACACCCGCTCGCAGCAGGTCCGCGGTGACTGGCGGACCCGAACGGCGCTCTCTAAACACCATTCCGCCGGGCGTTGCAAGCCACGTTTCGGCGGCTTCGGATCATTTGTTTTGCCCGGCAGAACAGCGCCGGACGGCCTGAAAAATCGTGCCGCTCCGAAGGCCTCCGGCCGTCGGCGAGCGCGGCTGTGCGCCGCCGCCTATGCCGCGTACGGCCCGTGAGGCGTCGGCTTCATGGGCCGGCAGGACGTCACTTCCCCATCGCGAAAAACCGCGAGAGCAGCCAGAGCGGCACCACCACCACGGCGCCGGCCAGGATCCAGCGGCCGAAATCGTGGAAGGTCTCGAGGCCGAGATCGATCAGGGCGCGGCCGGCATCGTAGAGGCGCCAGAACAGCAGGCCGGGGGTGAGGCCGAGCATGGCCATCGCCGCGCCGACGAGGACGGAGAGGAACAACAGCTTCAGGAAGACCGCCGTCGGCGAGCCGCCGAGGAAGCGGCGCAGGCCGGAACGCCGCCGCCCGTAGGCGCGCGGATCGCCGACCTCGGGCAGATCCTGGTAGGGCGTGGCCCGGCTGCGTCGATCCTGGTCGCCGATCATGCCTCGTGTCCCGTCTCGTACCCTGAAAGCGAAGAGGTATGCGCCCGGCCGCGATTCTCAACGCCGCCGCATCGCGGGCGCGGAGCCGCCGTGGGCCTCTCTCACGAAACGCCCGCTGCGGTGGCCAGAGGAAAGACCACCGCTCGTTGGGAGCCTTGTGAGCCGCACCGAGCGTGGCCCGCGCGACACAGCGCCGGGAAACCGCGCATCGGCCAGAGCGTTACGACTTTTCGCGGACCCGTACGAGATGCAACCCGGAACGGGCGGGTCCAATTCGATACGATCGAGAGGCGCAGCCCGCGCGCCGGTCTCGACCGGGGAACCTCCATGATCGATCACGCCTTGTTCGACCCGGCGACGATCGACCCGGAGACCCGGCGGATCAACGCGGAGATCCGCGCCGACCAGGCCGCCCAGCCCGACCCGTGGTCGATGCCGATCGCCGAGGCGCGGGCGCTCCGGGCCAAGGGCTCGAAGGCGTTTCCGCTGCTGCCGCGCTCGTCGCGCGCCGAGACCATCACCATCGACGGGCCGGCCGGCCCGATCGACCTCCGGGTCATCCGCCCGCAGGGCAAGATGGCGGGCAGGGCGGTTGGCAAGCCGCGCGGCGCCTACCTGCACCTCCACAGCGGCGGCTGGGTATTCGGCGCCTCCGACGAGCAGGACCCCTGGTTGGAGCGCATCGCCGACACCTGCGGCTTCGTCTGCCTGTCGGTGGGCTACCGGCTCGCGCCCGAGCACCTCTATCCGGCCGCCCTCGAGGATTGCGAGGCGGCTGCGCTCTGGCTCGCCGGCCCCGGCAAGGCAGCGCTGAACGTCTCGGCGCTCACCATCGGCGGCGAGTCGGTCGGGGCGCATCTCGCGGTCTCGACGCTGCTGCGCCTGCGCGACCACCACAAGCAGCCCCGCGCCTTCCGCGGCGCCAACCTGAACTGCGGCTTCTTCGATCTCGGCCTGACGCCGAGCGTGCGCGCCTGGGGCGAGGAGCGCCTCGTCAACAACACCCGAGACCTGAAAACCTTCGCCGACGGCTTCTGCGGCGGCGAAGTCGACCGCCGCCAGCCCGACGTCTCGCCGCTCTACGCCGACCTCAAGGGCCTGCCGCCGGCGCTGTTCTCCGTCGGCACCTGCGACGCTCTCCTCGACGACACGCTCTACATGTCCGCTCGCTGGGCCGCGGCCGGCAACGGCGGCCACACCGCGATCTATCCCGGCGGCTGCCACGTCTTCATCCGCCATCCGGGACCGCTCACCGAGCGGGCTCAGGAATTGAGCGAGCGGTTTTTGATGGCGCTGGCGTGATCGCGTTTTCGACGACGTCGGGCATCGCCCGTCCGTAGGCCTTCAGGACCTGGAACACGTGCATGCCCGCCTCGATGTCGGCGGCGCTCACGTCCCCGAAGACCGTTTCCCGCAGTTGTCTCAGGTCGGCTTCGATCTGGACGTAGACCGCCTGACCGGCAGCGGTGAGGCTGAGCACCTTGGCGCGGCGGTCGGTCGGGTCACCGAACGGGCGCAGGACTTGAGCGAGCGGTTCGCGCTGGCGTAACGCGCCGCAACGCGCCAGCCCGCGCTACAACCGCTTAAATCTCAATGAAATCATGGATTTAATAAAAACAAAAATCTATTCTTTCGAAGACAATTAGTATCTTGTTAACTATACGATAGTCATAAATGTCGTGCGTTTCCCGAAAGGTTTGACCATGGCACTTCCGCGAATTCTTCAGGCGAAACCTCGTCCCGTCTCACCCGCAACCGTCCGCGCCATCGACTATGCAGCCGTGATGGATTTCCTTCCCGTCAACGTGCTGCTGCTCGACCCGATTACCGCCGAGATCACCTACGCGAACCGCTACAGCGTCCAGACGCTCCAGGGATTGCGCGAGCATCTTCCCGCCACCGTCGATCCGATGGCGATGGTCGGATCGTCCATGGACGTGTTTCACAAGAACCCGGCCCATCAACGCGCGATCGTCGGCAACCCCGATCGCCTACCCTGGCGCACCAAGATCCGCCTCGGCCCGAAGACCCTCGATCTGCACGTCACGGCCGTCCGCTCCACGTCGGGGGACTATCTTGCCGCCCTGCTGACCTGGGCCGACGTCACCTCGCTGGCCGACGCCATCGGGCGCTTCGATTCCACGATGACGGCGGCCGTCGCCGAGGCCGAGCAGGCCACCAGCTCCATGCGCAGCGCGGCCGACGCGGCCCTCGACACGACGCGCCAGACGGCGGGTTCGGCCTCGGCGGCGAGCGCCGGCGCCGCCGAAACCGTTGCGACGGTCCAGTCGGTCGCCGCCGCGGTGGAGGAGCTCAACGCCTCGAATGCCGAGATCATGCGGCAGATGAGCGCCAGCAACCGCGCCACCGGCGAGGCGGTCGAGGAAGCACGGCGCGCCCGCGAGCGGGTCCAGACCCTCTCGACGGCGTCCCACACCATCGGCGAAGTGGTCGGCATGATCAGCAAGATCGCCGCGCAGACCAATCTTCTGGCGCTCAACGCCACCATCGAGGCGGCCCGGGCCGGCGAGGCCGGTCGCGGCTTCGCCGTGGTGGCCTCCGAGGTCAAGGCTCTGGCCGGGCAGACCGCGAAGGCCACCGCCGACATCGCGCATCAGGTCGGCCTGATCCAGGACGCGACGAACCAGACCTCGGCCGTGATGGACCGGATCGGCACCGTGATCGACGGCATCAACCAGACCGCGACCGCCGTCGCCGTCACCGCGGAAGAGCAGGCCGCGGCTGCAGGCGAGATCGGGCGGAGCGCGCGGATCGCCGCCGGCCTCACGGCGAAGGTCGGCAGCAGCATCGAGGCCGTGGCGCTCACGGCGGCGCAATCCTCGCACTCGGCGGAAACCTCGCTGTCGGCCACCGATCGGATCGAGCGGCAGATGAACGACATCGTGGGTGCGGTCTCGGTGTTCCTGACGGAAGTCCGGAAGATCTGATAGCGTAGGCCGACACGCCTGTGCCGCATGCCCACGGCTGGAGAGCATGCCGGGTCCGTCCACGTCCCCCAGCACGTCCACGACACGACGGCGCGTCGCGGCCGGCCCGCTGCCGCCCGCCTTCGCGGCGTGGTTCGCCGCCCGCGGCTGGGAGCCGCGGGCGCATCAGCTCGACTTGCTCGCCACCGCACGCGCCGGCCGCTCGGCCCTGCTCGTCGCCCCCACGGGCGCCGGCAAGACGCTCGCCGGCTTCCTGCCGAGCCTCGTCGGCCTCTCCGAGGCGGGCCCTCGCAGGAAGCCGAGGCTGCACACGCTCTACGTCTCGCCGCTGAAGGCGCTGGCCGTCGACATCGCGCGCAATCTCGATGCGCCCGTCACCGGGATGGGCCTCGACATCCGTGTCGAGACCCGCACCGGCGACACCCCGGCCCACAAGCGCACCCGGCAGATCGCGAAACCGCCGGACATCCTGCTGACGACGCCCGAGCAGCTCTCGCTGCTGCTGGCGCACCGCGAGGCGGCGGAGTTGCTCGGCGGCCTCCGGCACATCGTGCTCGACGAGCTGCACGCCCTCGTCACCTCCAAGCGCGGCGACCTGCTCTCACTGGCTCTGGCCCGGCTGCACCGGCTGAGCCCGGAGGCGACCACGATCGGGCTCTCGGCGACGGTGCGCGAGCCGGACGCGCTGCGGCGCTATCTGGTGGCGCAGAGCGCCTCAGACGCGCTCTCCTCCCCCCTGTGGGGAGGCGTTGGAGGTGGGGGTGTTGCAGGCGGCACCACAACGCTCGATCCTGCACCACCCCCACCCCTGACCCCTCCCCACAGGGGGGAGGGGAATGGCCCGGCCATGGCCGACCTCATCGTCGTGCAGGGCAGCGCCAAGGCCGACCTGCACATGCTCGATACCGGCCTGACCCTGCCGCTCGCCGGCCACACCGCCTGGCAGTCGATGCCGGCGATCTATCAGTTGATCCGCAAGCACCGCACGGTGCTTGTCTTCGTCAATACCCGGCTCCAGGCCGAATACACCTTCCAGGAGCTCTGGCGGCTCAACGACGACACACTGCCGATCGCGATCCATCACGGCTCCCTCGACGCCGCCCAGCGCCGCCGGGTCGAGGCGGCGATGGCGGCGGGCCAACTGCGCGCCATCGTCTGCACGGCGACGCTCGATCTCGGCATCGACTGGGGCGACGTCGACCTCGTCGTGAATATCGGTGCGCCGAAGGGCGCGAGCCGGATCATGCAGCGGATCGGCCGCGCCAACCACCGCATGGACGAGCCCTCGAAAGCCTATCTCGTGCCCGGCAACCGCTTCGAGATGCTCGAATGCCGCGCCGCCCTCGACGCTGTCGAGGAGGCCGCGCAGGACACGCCGGACGCGCGCCTCGGCGGCCTCGACGTGCTCGCCCAGCACGTCCTCGGCATGGCCTGCGCCGACGCCTTCGACCCGGTCGACCTCTACGACGAGATCGTCTCGGCCGCGCCCTACGAGGGGCTGACTTGGGAGGCCTTCGAAGGCGTCGTCGACTACGTCGCCACCGGCGGCTACGCGCTGCGTGCCTACGAGCGCTTCGCAAAAATTCTTCGCGGGACCGACGGGAAATGGCGGGTGCGCGATGCGCGCACGGCCCAGCAATACCGCATGAATGTCGGCACCATCGTCGAATCGGCCCGCATCAAGGTCCGGATGACCCGGCATCTTCGCGGCAAACCCGGCACGGTGGTTCCGAAGTCTGGTCGCGTGCTCGGCGAGATCGAGGAAGAGTTCGGCGAGACGCTGACGGTGGGCGACACCTTCCTCTTCGCCGGCGAGATCCTGCGCTTCGAAGGGCTGGCGGAAGACGAATGCCTCGTCACCCGCGCCAAGGGCGCCGAGGACCCGGCGATCCCCTCCTATGCCGGCTCGAAATTCCCGCTCTCGACGTTTCTCGCCGCACGGGTGCGGGCGATCATCGCCGACCCATTCGAATGGGACCGGCTGCCGCCGCAGCTCGCGAAGTATCTGCTGCAGCAGCGCAAGCACTCCGTCCTGCCGGGCGAGAAGGACCTGCTGGTCGAGACCTTTCCGCGCGGCAACCGCTTCTACCTCACCGCCTTCCCGTTCGAGGGCCGGCTCGCGCACCAGACCCTCGGGATGCTGCTGACCCGCCGGCTGGAACGGGCCGGGCTGCGGCCGCTGGGCTTCGCCGCCAACGACTACGGCATCGCGATCTGGACGAGCCGGGACGTCAGCGAACGCATCGCCATGGCGCCGGGCTTCACCGCGGCCCTGTTCGACGAGGACATGCTCGGCGACGACCTCGAAGCCTGGCTCGACGAATCCGCGATGATGAAGCGGACGTTTCGCCAATGCGCGGTCATCGCCGGCCTCATCGAACGCCGGTTCCCAGGTCAGAAAAAGACCGGACGGCAGGTCACGATCTCGACCGACCTGATCTACGACGTACTGCGCAAGCACCAGCCGGATCACCTGCTGCTCACCGCGGCGCGGCAGGATGCGGCAACCGGACTCCTCGACGTGGCCCGCCTCGGCATGATGCTGAGGCGCATCAAGGGGCGAATCACCCACAAGGCACTCGACCGCGTCTCGCCGCTCTCCGTGTCCGTCATGCTCGAGATCGGGCGCGAGCGGGTCTACGGGGAGGGGGCCGACGAGATTCTGGCCGAGGCCGAAGCGGAGCTTCTCGGAGAGGCTCTGGCGTGAGCGGCGCGTCCCTGGCGTCGGCAGAGGACTGCCGTTGGATGTTGCTTTCGCATCACCTTTCTCCGCGGGCCAAAGGTCATGGCGCGGGGCGATGCATGGATGAGGACGAAATCTTGGCGCTCGGCCTGAGACTCGAAAAGACCACCAAGGCGGCGGGCCTGATGCTCGCCGGCGAAGCCCTCACCCTCGACCGCTCCGGGGCGCTCTGGCTGGCGGCGCACCGCACCCTCGTCGTCTCCGACCTGCACCTGGAGAAGGGCTCGTCCTTCGCCGTGCGCTCGGGCCAGTTCCTGCCGCCCTACGACACCCGCGAGACCCTGGCCTGCCTGCACGAGGTGATCTGCAGGCTCGATCCGGCCTGCGTCGTCGCGCTCGGCGATTCCTTCCACGATGCCCGCGGACCGGAGCGGCTGGAGCCGGGCGACCGCGCCATGGTCGCCGCCCTCCAGGAGGGCCGCGACTGGATCTGGATCGCCGGGAACCACGACGCGAAGGTCAGCGAAGGCGTGGGCGGCCGCTATGCCGGGACCCTGGCGATCGGCGGCCTAACGCTGCGGCACGAGCCCGCGGCCGATGGGGGCGAAGGCGAGATCGCCGGCCATCTCCATCCCTGCGGCAAGGTCACCATGCGCGGCCGCTCCGTGCGCCGCCGCTGCTTCGTCACGGACGAACGCCGCCTCGTCATGCCGGCCTTCGGCGCCTTCACCGGTGGGCTCAACGTCCGCGCCGCGGCCTTCGAGCCGCTGTTTCCGAAGGGTTTTACGGCCCACCTCCTCGGCGACGGGCGGGTGTTCGCGATCGGCCGCAACATGCTGGGGAAGGATTAGACCGCTCCCGGTCGATCCGCTCCCTCGGAACGTCCTTTGCCCGGATCACCGTCCGCTTCGCTGCAGGCGTCCAGGAAAGGGCCGTGGCATCGAACGGATCGATCGGAAGCGGTATCACGCGTTCAGCTCGGCGAGCTGCACGGCGATCCTACGGCGGATGCCGGGACTGGTCCCGGCGGCCCGCAGGGCGAGGTTGCGCAGACCGGAGCTCAGCGGGCCGGTCAGTGAGGCGATGCGGGTCATCCGGTCCGTCATCCGCACCACGGCCTCGGCCACCGGCCGGCGTTCGCGCTCGTAGGCGTCGAGGGCGCCGGGCCGGCCGTCGCGGATCGTCTCGGCCAGCAGCTCCGCGAGCCTGAGGGCATCCTGGATACCGGTGTTCATGCCCTGGCCGCCGGCCGGGCTGTGGACATGGGCAGCGTCGCCCGCGAGCAGGAACGGTCCGTCGCGATAGCGGGCGGCGACGCCGTGGTGGACGCGGAAGCGCGACGACCAGATCAGCCGCTCGAACCGCGCGCCCTTCGGACCGCGTGCACGGGCGATGGCGTTGAGCGCGTCGAGGGACGGATGCTCCGGGGCCTCGTCGCAGGTCGCGACGATCCGCAGATGCCCCGGGCCGAAGGGCGCCGCCACCATCAGCCCGGCCGCGTCGAGATAGAGCGCGATCACGTCCGGCGGCAGCGGCCAGTGTCCCTCGACATCGCCGAGGATGAAGGACTGCGCGTAGGTGCCGTGCGCGAACGGGATCCTTGCAGCCTCGCGCACGGTGCTGTGGAAGCCGTCCGTGCCGATCACCCATCGGGCCCGCACGACGCGGACGGCGCCGTCGTCGCTGCGCACGGCGACGGTCGCGCCGACATCGCCCCGCTCGATTCCGACGACCTCGCTGCACCAGTTCACGGCCGCTCCGCCCTCGGCGAGCCGCTCCCGCAGGATCGCCTCGGTGCGGTCCTGCGGCACGATCAGGCCGTAGGGATAGGCGGTCTCCAAGCCGCCGAGATCGATCGTCAGGAGGCGCTCGTCGCCCGCGCACAGGGCGAAGGTGGGAACGGGATTGCCGGCGGCGACGAGACGGGCGCTCACCCCGACCGTCTCCAGGCGCTCCAGCGTGCGGGCGTGGACGACGGCGGCGCGCGAGGTGTTCTGGCCCTCGGCGAGCCGATCGCAGAGGACGAACGGAACGCCCTTCACGGACAGGCCGATCGCCAGGGCGAGGCCGGCCGGGCCGGCTCCGCAGACGAAGACCTCGGTTTGCGTGGGAAGGGACATGATCGACCTCCGTTCGCGGCTTGCGAGACTAGCGGCGGAGTTCGGTGCGAGTCGATGTCAGGCCGCGATCAGCAGCGTCACGCCTGCGAGCCCCGACAGGATCAGGCGCAGCCGCCCCATCCAGACCGGCGTCAGCCCGCGCCGTGTCAGGTCCTGGTCGATGACGCCCCAGAGCAGCACGAGCCCGCCCAGCATCCGCAGATCCCACGGCGCGGGCGCGGCCAGCGCGGCCCAGGCGAGCAGCGAGGGGATCACCGCCAGGAGGTAGTCGGCATTGCCGGCGCCCCGCGCCGCGGCCGCGCCCCAGCGGATCCCGCCGAGGAAGGAGGCGATCACGGCACCGTAGGCGGACAAGATCGTGCGCGGCGAAAGACCGATCGTACCCAGGCCGCCATCCGAACCGCTGACGGCGAGCGCCGCGAATCCGAGAAACGGAATGAGCCCGGCGATACCGAGCATGACGGCGCCCACCGGCACCGGGGTCAAGCGCGCCATGCGATCTCCCGGTCCAAGCAGTCGCGAGGTCCCGCTCTCGGTCGGCCCTGCCCACACATCACACGAATGGCCCTCGACGCCGATGTCGCGGAGGTCCTGCGCTACGAACCGTCAGCGACGCCTGAGACCCGCGCAGCAGAGCATCCTCATGGAGGCCGTATCGGAGAGGACGCTCTAAGTTATTGTAATACATCCGTTTTTTAAAAAACCAGCACCCCGGCTTCGGGCCGATGCCGTACCCGACTGCCGTTCGAAACCCGGCCGCGATCATGGATAGTACACGCGCAGAAACGGCCGGTTTCGGCAACCGGGGCGTTTGGGCGCAGAACCACGATCCTTCGGGATCGATGCGCCGCGCGGGATCAGACGCCGGTGCGCGAAGCGGAGGGGTTGAAGTGCGCAGCCGCCGGCGAGCCGGGCAGCGGCGCACCGAGGAGCGACATCGCCGCGGGGGCGGCGACCTTGGCGGGCGGCAGATCGTTGACGGCCGGATCGGCGACCTTAGGCTTGTAGGCCGAGGCGACGGCCTTGGCCGAAGCGAGGTCCTTCGGGGAGAGCTTGGCCGCGACGTCGTCGCGCTTCTTGCCGGCTTCCTCGTCACCCTGTGCCGCGGCGGCCGAGAACCAGGCATAGGACTGGATCAGGTCCTGTGCGAGGCCGAGCCCGCGGGCGTAGAGCACAGCGAGATTGTACTGGCTGTCGCGCACGCCGTACTCCGCCGCGCGGCGGAACCAGGACGAGGCGGTGGCGAAATCCGGTTTGCCGGAGGCGCTCGGGTTCTCGGCGTTCAGGACGGCGAGGTTATGCATCGCGCGGATGTTGCCGTGATCGGCGGCGCGACCGTACCAGGTCTTGGCCTGGCCGAGGTCGCGGATCACGCCGGAGCCCTTCTCGTAGAAGCTGCCGAGCTTGAACTGGGCCGGCGCGTAACCGGTCTCGGCCAGCTTCTCGTAGAGTCTGGCGGCGAGGGCGAGGTCGCGCGGCATGCCGCGGCCATCGGCCTCGCGGGCGGCAAGCTCGTAGATCGCGGCGCCGTCGCCGTCGAGGGCGGATTGCTTGAGGCTGGCGAGCCCCGCCGGGACGGTGGACAGCTCGCGGCTGAGCGAGGCCATCGACGCGACCTTCGGGATCGCGGCCTGAACCGGCGCCGGCGGAACCGGGGCCTCGTTCTCCTCGGCGCGGACAGGCACGGCGGGCTTCGCATCGACGAGGGCGGCATCGGCAATCGACTGCGTCGTCTGCGGACCGCCAGCGGGAGCCGTCGCCACCGACGGCGCGGCGGGAGCGGCCGCAGCCACGGGAGCAGGCGCTTCGCCGGCAGCCGGCTTGGCAGCTGCCACCGGGGTGGCGGCATGCTCGGCCTCGGAAGCGGCAAAATTCATCTGGTAGGCCTGGAAGGCACCGAGCACCAGAACCACGGCGGCAAGGCCGAGGATCAGAGGGCGGCGACGCTTTTCGATGCTGCCGAGCAGCCGGCCGACGAGGCCGGGAGCGGCAGAGGCCGTCGGCGTCACACGAGGGCGCGGGGCATCGCGCTTCTCGGGGGCGGACGGCGCCTCGGCGACGATGTCCGCCTGAGCCGCCTGCGCCGCACGGCGGGCGGCGGCGATGAAGTTGGTCTTGATGTCGCCGGCTGCCGACGCACCCGACGCATCGGTCGCGGCGCCGCGGGAATGGGCCGGACGGCCGGCGCCGGGCTCCAGCAGCTCGTCGCCGAGGCCGCTGGAATCGAGGGACGGCTCGGGCCGGCGGGCGACGCGGCTGCGGGGGGCGGAGACCGGAATGGTCTCGGGCTTCGGCGCACCGAGCGTGGTCGAGGCGCGCAGCTGGTCGCCGAGCGCGATGGTCTCTTCAGGCACGGCCGTGCGGACGACGGGGCCGGTCTCCGCCATGCCGAGACGGTCGACGAGCCGCGACAGCACCGCGTTCAGACCCTCCATCGTCGCCTGCATGCGCTGGTCGGCGGAGATCTGGCGGGCGCGCAGGTCATCGAGATCGGCGCGGAACGTATCGATCTTGACAGATGCCGGACCCTGGCCGCCCACGGCGTCGGAGAGGGCCTTGCGCGTGGCACGCTCGACGGCGGCCTCCACGGACGTCTCGTCGCGCAGCGAGACGATCTGCGTCAGCAGTTCGCCCATGGTGCGCTCCAGGCTCGCCACGGCGGGGTCGGCGCCGCGGGTGTCGAGCCGCTCAGCCAGGGTGACGACCTGGCTCTCCAGGGCATCGAGGCTGCCGCCGCCGGCGCCGACGCGGTCGACCTTCTCGGCGAGGCCGCGCAGCAGGGTATGCATCGAGGCGAGGTCGGCCGAGGGCACGGCCGGCCGGTGCAGGGTCTCACCGATCGTCTCGAGCCTGCCGATCAGGTCACGGACCGGATTGACGTCGACATGGCTCTGGAGCTCGGCGATCTGTCCGCTGACCGCCTGCAGCCCCTGAGCGAGACTCTGGATACGCTCGGGGCCGGCGAGGCCCGCGATCATCTGGCGGATCTCGTCGAGTTCGCCATGGACGCCATCGAGTGCGCCGCGGTCGGCATGGCTCGCGACGGCGGCGAGCGTGCCGTCGGCGCGGCTCGCCAGCCGCTCGGCCTCGCCCGCCAGACGGGCATGGACGTTGTCGGCGAACTCTTCCGCCAGGCTCTCGACCTGCTGGCGCATCATGGCGATCGGCGTGGAAAGTTCGGCCGGCTCGCGGGCCCGCTGCACGTCGGTGGAGAGCGAGCGCATGGCCTGCTCCAGCGCGCCGACGTCGCGGCCCGTGGCGAGGCTGCCGAGCGATTCGCGCAGTCGCGTGGTCTCGGCCTGCAATTCGGCGATGGCCGGTGAGGGGACGTGCGCGTCGGCCTCGGCGCGCGCGACCGGCTCCTGCGTCGATCCCGAATCGAGCTCGCGCTGGCGGCGTCGAACCTCTTCCACGGCCTCGCGCATTTCTGCGGCGATGGGGCGGCCACGGCGGCCGAGTGGGCGCGGACCGCCGATCTGAGCACTGATATCGCCCATCCGGCGCTCGATCTCGGCGAGACGCTCGGCGACGTGATCCGCGTGTCCGGCCTGCGCGTCCGCGCGCGGGGTGCTGCGGTCCTCGTTGAGCGAGCGGTCGAGCGCATCGAGGCGAGGCATCATCTCGGTGATCGAGCCGCCGGCAGGCTCGGCTGCGGGAGCGGCCGGGGGGGCGAGCTCCGACGGCTTCACGGCCCTCGGCTTCGGCGGCGTGATCGTCGCGCCAGCCGCAGGGGTCGGTGCGGGAGCCGGAGCAGGCTCGGCAGACCTGGGCTCGGAAGCTTTGGGCTCGGCAGACTTAGGCTCGGCAGACTTGGGCTCTGCAAACTTGGGCTCTGCAAACTTGGGCTCTGCAAACTTGGGCTCTGCAGACTTGGCCCCGGCAGATTTGGCGTCGGAAGCCTTGACCTCAGGCGGGGTGAGGAGGGCGGGTTCGCGGACCGTGACGCGGCTGCGCTGCCGGGTCGCGGACGAGCGCCCCTGCGGCTTCTCGGGGGAGACCACCGATTCGATCCAGGTCTCCAGCGGAACGCCGGCGCGCTGCGCGACCTCGCGCGCCGCCTCGATCACGTCGGGATCGAAGCCTTCGAGGCTGAGCGTCGCGGTACGTCTCATCGTCGGACCCGGGGTCGGAAGCGTCGTTCGGTCGGTCTTCTCCCACTGGCAGCAACGCGCAGAACGGGCGAACACCGGAACGGTCCGGCAGACCTTTAACAATCTTGGTAAACTCCGGGTTAATACCCCGGGTGATCGCCTCGAGGCCTCGGCAGCCGGGTTCGGTGCCGTCGGTGGCGCCGCTGCGGGCCTTTACCGGACGACCTACGATAGTTTACATATGAACGATCGAGACGCGTCGGCGATACGCGCACGGGGAGATGACGAGATGCCGAGCTATCGGGCACCGGTCGAGGACGTGCTGTTCCTGCTGAACGACGTCCTCGCGATCCGCCGCTACGACAACCTGCCGGGGTTTTCCGACGCCTCGGACGACGTGATCGAGGCGCTGCTCAACGAGGGCGGCAAGCTTGCGGGCAGCGTGTTCGCGCCGGTCAACCTCGAGGGCGACCAACAGGGCTGCCAGCGCCATCCCGACGGCAGCGTCACGACCCCGAAAGGCTTCAAGGCCGCCTACAACGCCTATGCCGAGGGCGGCTGGGCCGGCCTCTCGGTGCCGGAGGAATACGGCGGGCAAGGCCTGCCGCACGTCCTCAACACCGCGATCTCGGAATTCGCATCGGGCGCCAACCTCGCGCTGACGATGTATCCCGGCCTGACGCAGGGAGCCGTCGCGGCGCTTCTCGTGCACGGCAACGCAGGGCAGAAACAGACCTACATCCCGAAGATGGTCGAGGGTGCCTGGACCGGCACGATGAACCTGACCGAGCCGCATTGCGGCACCGATCTCGGGATGCTGAAGACCAAGGCCGTGCCGAATGCCGACGGCTCCTACGCGCTGACCGGAACCAAGATCTTTATTTCTGCCGGCGAGCACGACCTCGCCGAGAACATCGTCCACCTCGTCATCGCCCGCATCGAAGGCGCGCCGGCCGGCACCAAGGGCATCTCGCTGTTCGTCGTGCCGAAGTTCCTCGTCAACGCAGACGGTTCGGTGGGCGAGCGCAACGGCGTGTCCTGCGGCTCGATCGAGCACAAGATGGGCATCCACGGCAACGCCACCTGCGTGATGAACTACGACGGCGCCACCGGCTGGCTCGTCGGCGAGGCGAACCGGGGCCTCGCTGCGATGTTCGTGATGATGAACGAGGCGCGTCTTGCCGTCGGCGTGCAGGGGCTCGCGCAATCCGAGGCGGCCTACCAGAACGCCGTGGCCTACGCGAAGGATCGGCTCCAGGGCCGCTCGCTCACCGGCGCCAAGAACCCCGAAAAGGCCGCCGACCCGATCATCGTGCATCCCGACGTGCGCCGCACGCTGATGCAGATCCGCGCCTTCAACGAGGGCGCCCGCGCGCTGGTGCTCTGGACCGCGCTGCAATCCGACATCGCCCACCGCTCGGGCGACGAGAAAGAGCGCCGGACCGCCGACGACCTGCTCGGGCTGCTGACCCCGGTGGTGAAAGGCGTGCTTACCGACAAGGGCTTCGCCAACGCGGTCGAGGCTCAGCAGATGTTCGGCGGCCACGGCTACATCGAGGAATGGGGCATGTCGCAGTTCGTGCGCGATGCCCGCATCGCCATGATCTACGAGGGCGCCAACGGCATCCAGGCCATGGACCTGATCGGCCGCAAGCTGCCCAAGGACGGAGGCCGCGCCATGATGACCTTTTTGGGCGAGGTCCAGGGCTTCATCAAGGACCACAATGAGGACGAGGCGCTCAAAGCCTTCACCGGTCCGTTGCAGGCCGCGGTGAACGACTTGCAGGCGGCGACGATGTGGCTGATGCAGAACGCGATGGCGAAGCCCGACCACGCCGGCGCCGGCGCCACCGACTACATGCACCTCCTCGGCCTCGTCGCCATCGGCTATATGTGGGCCAAGATCGCGAGGGCGGCCGCGGTGAACGCGGCCGAGGGCGGCGACGCGGCGCGGATGGAGGCGCGGCGCATCACCGGCCGCTTCTACATGGAGCGGATGCTGCCGGAGACGGCCCTGCGGCTGACCCGCATCAAGGCGGGCTCGGAGACGACGATGGCGCTGGCGGCGGAGGCGTTTTAGACCCGCTACGAAACCCTCCCCCTCTGCGGGGTAGGGTGCCTGTGGAGCAGGCGGGAGAGGGGAGCGCCCTCTCCGGAGATGTCGCTCCCCTCTCCCGACCCGCTTCGCGGGCTACCCTCTCCCGCAGAGGTGAGAGGGGTTGGCGCTAGTGAGCAAGAGGAAGCGCACATGGCAGACGCCTACATCTACGATCACGTCCGCACGCCGCGCGGCCGCGGCAAGCCGGACGGGGCGCTGCACGAGGTCACGGCCCTGCGCCTCGCCGAGACCGCGCTCCGCGCGCTCGCCGAGCGCAACGATCTCGATACGCGCCGAATCGACGACGTGGTGCTCGGCTGCGTCGATCCCGTCGGCGAGGCCGGCGGGGATATCGCCCGTGCCGCCGCATTGGTGGCCGACTACGGCAATCACGTGCCGGGCGTGCAGATCAACCGCTTCTGCGCCTCGGGGCTCGATGCGATCAACTTCGCCGCGGCACAGGTCATGGCCGGCCAGCACGACATGACGATCGGCGGCGGCGTGGAGTCGATGAGCCGCGTGGGCTTGGGCGCTTCGGGTGGCGCCTGGCCGGTGGATCCGGCCATCGCGGTGAAATCCTACTTCATGCCGCAGGGCGTCTCGGCCGATCTGATCGCAACCAAATACGGATTCTCGCGCGACGATTGCGACGCCTACGCCGTCCAGTCGCAGCAGCGCTCGGGCCAGTCCTGGGACCAGGGCCTGTTCGACGGCTCGGTCGTGCCGGTGCGCGATATCAACGGCCTGACGCTGCTGGGACGTGACGAGCACATGCGGCCCGCCACCGACATGCAGTCGCTGGCGAGCCTCAAGGCCTCCTTCGTGCAGATGGGCCAGATGGGCGGCTTCGACGCCGTGGCGATCGACGCGCATCCGGAGGTCGAGGCGGTGAACCACGTCCACCATGCCGGCAACTCGTCCGGCATCGTCGACGGCGCCGCGGCCGTGCTGATCGGCTCGGCCGAGGCCGGGCAAGCGGCCGGCTTGAAGCCGCGTGCTCGCATTCGGGCGTTCGCCAATATCGGTTCGGACCCGGCCCTGATGCTCACCGGCCCGGTCGACGTGACGCGGAAGGTTCTGGCGCGGGCCGGCATGAGCCTCGACGACATCGACCTGTTCGAGGTCAACGAGGCCTTCGCCGCCGTCGTCCTGCGCTTCCAGCAGGCTTTCGACCTCGACCCGGCCCGGGTGAACGTCAACGGCGGGGCCATCGCCATGGGCCATCCGCTGGGCGCTACCGGCGCGATGATCTTGGGCACCGTGCTCGACGAGTTGGAGCGCACCGGCAAAGAGCGGGCGCTCGTCACGCTCTGCATCGGCGCAGGCATGGGCACCGCGACGATCATCGAAAGAGTTTAACGCTGGTGTCTCACGACGCAGTCGCATCGCGAGACGTCCGCCGCACGGGCGGCGACGCGCAGTCGCGCTTGCCCGATGATCGGTCGCCGAGGGCGACCATCGCCGGGAACCGTCGCCGCAGGAACGACCGAGAGGTGGCAGCCCGCCGGCAAAGGCTGGTAAAGGCGGCCACCCGCCGCACGCTCGAGCGTGCGGCGTAAAGAAACGGAGAAACGCCAAGATGATGAGACTGTTCGCAACCGCCGGCCTCGTGCTCGCGCTCGGCATGCCGCTCGCGGCCCATGCCGACGAGACGGCCGACAAGATCGCCGTCGCGAAGACGCTCGTCGACAAGACGATCCTGAAGACCCTCGATACGGGCTTCGCCGGCGCCCTGGAAAAGACCGTCGCGCAGATGCCCGAGGACAAGGCCGAGAAGGTCCGCAAGGACGCCCGCGCCGAATTCGACACCCAGCGCAAAGGGCTGCTCGAGGGCATCTCCAAGCACTACGCAGAAAAGTTCAGCCTCGCCGACCTGAAGCACCTGCAGGGCATCTACGACGATCCGATCTACCAGAAGTATCAGGCGATCAACGCCGATCCGAAGTCGGAGATCAACGTGATCTCGCAGGCCGCCGTCACGCGCCTCCTGAACATGCTCTCTCTGGCCGCGGCCGGCGAGCAGAAGGGCGGCGTGCCCGGCCAGCAGCCGATGCAGATGCCGAAGTAACAGAACGACCTACGGCTCGCGGGCGCGGCATCGAGGCCGCGCCCGCCGCACGCAGCGACGGCGCCGGCCGCCGCCCACGCCAGAGGATCCGCGATGAGCGCCTACACGAATTTCCGCTTCGAGACCGATGCCGACGGGATCGCGCTGGCGACCTGGGACATGCCGGGCCGCTCGATGAACGTCATCACCATGGAGGTGATGGACGAGCTGGAGCGGATCGTGAAGGCGGTCGCGGACGATGCGGCGATCAAGGGCTGCGTCATCACCTCGGGCAAGGAGGCGTTCTCCGGCGGCGCCGACCTCACCATGCTCCAGGGCCTCGGCGCCGAGTACGAAAAGCTCAAGGCCACGGCCGGCGAGGAGGAGGCCATGCGCTTCTTCTTCGACGGTGCGCGCCGGCTCAACCTCGTCTTCCGCGGGCTCGAGACCTGCGGCAAGCCGTTTGCGGCGGCGATCCACGGGCTCTGCCTCGGCGGCGCCTTCGAGCTCGCCCTGTCCTGCCATCACCGCGTCCTGTCCGACGACGACAAGACCCGCGTCGGCCTGCCCGAGATCAAGGTCGGGCTGTTTCCCGGCGGCGGCGGCACCCAGCGCGTGCCGCGCCTGATGCAGACGGGCGACGCCCTGCAGATGCTGTTCAAGGGCGAGCAGATCCGCGCCCCCATGGCCAAGGGCATGGGCCTCGTCCACGCCGTCACCAAGCGCGAGGACATCGTCGAGACGGCGAAAGCCTGGATCAAGGCCGGCGGCTCGGCGGTCGCCCCCTGGGACGTACCGAAGTTCAAGCCGCCCTCGGGCAAGGTCTACTCGCCGGCCGGCATGATGATCTGGCCGCCGGCCAATGCGATCTACCGCCGCGAGACGCACGACAATTACCCGGCCGCCAAGGCGATCCTGCACTCGGTCTACGAGGGCCTGCAGCTGCCGATGGATCTCGCCCTCAAGGTCGAGAGCCGGTATTTCACCAACATCTTGCGCACCAAGGAAGCGCAGGCGATGATCCGGACGCTGTTCATCTCCATGGGTGAGATCAACAAGGGCGCCCGGCGCCCGAAGGACATCCCGCCGACCAAGCTCAAGAAGATCGGCATCGTCGGCGCCGGCTTCATGGGGGCGGGCATCGCCTATGTCAGCGCCGATGCCGGCATGGAGGTGGTGCTCGTCGACCAGAGCCTGGAGGCCGCCGAGAAGGGCAAGGCCCACGCCCAGAAGCTCGTCACCGACCGGGTCAACAAGGGCCGCGCCAAGGCCGCCGACCGCGACGCCTTGCTCGCCCGCATCCACGCCAGCGACGCCTATACCGACCTCGCCGAGTGCGATCTGGTGATCGAGGCGGTGTTCGAGGATCCGAAGGTCAAAGCCGAGGTGATCGCCAAGGTCGAGGCGGTGATCGGGGAGGGCGCGATCTTCGCCTCCAACACCTCGACGCTGCCGATCTCGGGGCTGGCCAAGGCCTCCGCCCGGCCGAAGGATTTCGTGGGAATCCACTTCTTCTCGCCGGTGGAGAAGATGCTGCTCGTGGAGATCATCAAGGGCGAGGAGACGGGCGACCGGGCCATCGCCACCGCCCTCGACTTCGTGCGCGCGATCAAGAAGACGCCGATCGTGGTCAACGACTCGCGCGGTTTCTTCGCCAACCGCTGCGTCATCGCCTATCTCGACGAGGGGCACCGGATGCTCGCCGAGGGCGTACCGCCGGCGATGATCGAGAATGCCGGCAAGATGGCCGGCATGCCGGTCGGCCCGCTCTCCCTCAACGACGAGGTCGGCATCGACCTCGGCCTGAAGATCCTCAAGGCCACCGAGGCGCAGCTCGGCCCCGACGCCGTCGATCCCGTCCAGAAGGCGCTGCTCACGGAACTGGTCGAGAACCAGGGGCGGCTCGGCCGCAAGAATCGGAAGGGCTTTTACGATTATCCGGAGGGCGGTCAGAAGCGGCTCTGGCCTGCACTCCGCGACATGCAGGCGACGCACCTTCCGGCCGACGAGATCGACGTGGCCGAGTTGAAGCTCCGTTTCCTCGTGGTTCAGGCGCTGGAGGCGGCACGCACGGTCGGCGAGGGCGTGATCACCGATCCGCGAGAAGCGGATGTCGGCTCGATCCTCGGCTTCGGCTTCGCGCCGTTCACCGGGGGGGCACTGTCCTACATCGACTTCATGGGGCCGAAGCGCTTTGTCGCCCTGGCGCGGGAGCTGGAGGCCAAGCACGGCCCGCGTTTCGCGGTGCCGGACACGCTGGCCGCCATGGCCGAGAGCGGCGGCCGCTTCTACGACGCGTTGAAGAAGAAGGCGGCCTGAGCCGCCGAACGAAAGTGCTGCCCGGCCGGTCTCCCGTAACCGGTCGCGAAATGGGACCTGTGGCGAGCCGGCATATCGCGGCGAAGCGTCAGAGTTGCTGGCAGGGCATCATCGAAGGGGCACGAGCGTATCGCGCCCTTTCGGCGAGAGGCAGCGGTTACCGTCGTTGCCCGACACGTCCGTATCGCCGCGCGCGACGAGACCGTCCGTGAACCGGCTGACCGTTCATGGACTCGAGCCCACCGAAATCGACAGACCGACGCCATGGGAACCGAATGCCCAGGCTTGCGTTCTGGCGACGACCCTCTTGCGCGGAGCCATCGTGTCGACACTCGTACAAGTCCTGATCGCATTCTTCCTGCCGCCGATCTCCGTGCTGATGACGAACGGCTTCGGCCTGCAGTTCCTGCTCAACATCCTGCTCTGCCTGCTGTTCTATCTCCCGGGCTCGATCCACGCCCTCTACCTGGTCCTGCGAGACCGCTGAGCGGCGGCGTTCGGTCCACAAGGGACCATCCGGCCGATCGAGCCACCGCCCCGAGCGGAAACCGAGAGGGGAAGCGTCGTCGCTTCCCCTTCGTCGTTCAAGGCTCGACCTTGCGCAGCACCAGCGTCGTGCCGGTGTCGGGATCGCGCCGCCAGCTTCCCTCGCCGGTGGGGACGAGGTTGATGGCGTGGCCGCGCCGCGCCTTCAGGGTCAGGTGGCCGCTGGCGTAGCGCCACGAGACCGGATCGAACGTCGCGATGCCGCCGTCGCGGCAGCCCGGCAGGATGCGGGCGGGTGAAAGCTCCTTGATCGGCTCACGCTCCGCCTTCGCGGCAGGAGGACGGGACTCCAGGGCGATCCGGCAGACGTCCTTCTCGGCGAAACGGTCGAGGGCGTAGGTCCCGACGGCCGGCCGGCCGGAACGGTCCTGCCGCGGGCCGGCCTGCGACTCGGCACGGGTGGTCACCTCCCGGTTGGCGAGCATGCCCGCCCCCAGTACCGGCTGAGAGCCTGGAATGTCGCGAGACGGTGCGACGTCGGAAAGACTCGAGCCCACGGCGCCGTCCGGCGCTGCAGGCTCGACCGCGGGCGGGGGCGGAAGCATCGCCAGCGTCTGAAGCGGAACGAGGCTGTAGGTGCCGCCGTGCTCGGCCTGGCCGCCGAGGCTCCCCTGGTCGGCACGCGGCGTGAAGGTGATCACCGGTCGCACGTTGCGGTCGACGATGCGGATGCCCTTCTCGGCAAACAGCCAACCGGCCGCTTCGGACAGGATCGGCAGCGCCCGCCGGCAACCGGCGGGAAAACGCAGCACGCGGCCGTCCGGCCCGCTATCGGCCGAGAGCGTCAACTCGCAGCGCCGGTTGCTGCCGTCGAGGGACATGTCCCACATCCCGACGGCGTCCCCGAGGGTTTCCGGCAGGGTCTTGAGCGGAGAAACGGGAGGAGCGGCCTGCGTCGGCGGCACCTCGGGCACGGCTGCCGGCGTCTCGTCGCCGCGCAACGGCGTCTCCTGTGCCTGCAGGGACAGGCAGGCGGCGATCAGGATTGCGAGCCCGGCAGCCGAGCCGCGGATCATGCTCCGCGGCTCCACGGCGTCTCGGGCACCGGCGTCAGCGGCCCCTTGCCGTCGAACCAGGCGACGAGGTTGTCGACGAGCAGCCGGCCCATGGCCCTCCGCGTGTGGACCGAGCCCGAGCCGACATGAGGCAGCAGCACGACGTGATCGAGGGCGAGGAGTTCGGGCGAGACGTGCGGCTCCTTGGCGAAGACGTCCAGCCCGGCGCTGTGGATCGTGCCGGATCTCAGCGCCTCGGCCAGTGCCGCCTCGTCGATGATGCTGCCGCGGGCGACGTTGATCACGATTCCGTCCGGCCCGAGCGCCGCCAGCACCGCGGCGTCGACCATGCCGTCGGTGCCGGGTCCGCCGGGCGCCACCACCATCAGCACGTCGACGGCCTTCGCCATCCCCATCAGGGTAGTGTGGTAGGTGTAGGCGACGCCGGGCTTCCTGCTGCGGCCGTGGTAGTGGATCGCGACATCGAAGCCTTCGAGACGCCGGGCGATTGCCTGCCCGATCCGGCCGAGCCCGAGGATGCCGACCCGGCGCTCGCGTAGGGTTGCGGTGAGCGGGTAGGGCTTTTCCGGCCAGCGGCCGGCCCGCAGGTAGCGGTCGACCTGTGGGATCTGGCGCACGGTGGCCAACAGCAGCCCGAGCGCCAGGTCGGCGACCTCGTCGGAGAGAACGTCGGGCGTGTTGGTGACGACGATGCCGCGCCGTCCGGCCTCGAGCGCGTCGATGGTGTCGTAACCGACGCCGAAATTCGAGACGATTTCGAGATTGGGCAGCCGCTCGAACAAGGCGGCATCGACCACGGTCTGGGAGCCGACGGCGAGACCGCGGATGCGCGGACCGATCTCGTTCAAGAACGCCTCACGGTCGGGCGCCTGATCGAGGCGGTTCATCCGGAACCGGGCATCGAGTGCCTCGACGATGTCGGGCTGCAGGTGGCGGATCGTCAGGATGTCGGGCGCGGAGGTATCGGGCACTGGCCTGGAGTCCCGTATGGCGGTTCCCGCCGGCTTAGCGCCGGGCTGCATGGCGGTCCAGCGCAGCCGCTCGGGAGAGCGTCAAGGTCGCAGGTAGGACCAGCCCTGCTCCTGCAACTCGCTGAGATGCACGACGCCGGCCGGGACGTCGTCGGCCTCCGCGATCTGCGGGATCGCGTCGGGCGTCTTCCCCTCCGCCTCGGCCATGGCCCGCCGGGCGTTCTGGCAGGCGGAGAACCGCACGAACGGATAGCGCTGCCTGATCTCGGCGATCCGCGCCCTCACCGGCGAGGTATCCGCCCGCACCATCGCGTAACCCGGCCCGAACGCCGTCAGGTCGATGGCCACGCTGTCGCCCGTGCCCGCGTAGTGCTTGGCGATGTTCACGATGTTGGTGAGGGCGAGATTCATCAGCGCCGGATCGGCGGAGCTGACCTGGAGGGCGATGCGATGCAGCGGTTTGGCCTCCTCGGCCCGAAGGGCGGACGCGGTCAGGGCGAGGAGCAAGCCGGCAGCACCGCCGGCCCGCAGGAGAGAACGTCGATCCATGGCCTGCTCCCCGCTCGATCCGTCAGCCGGCGCCATTGAGGGCGAAATAGGCCTTCACGCTCACCGACAGGTCGAAGCGGCCGCCCGGATGCATCGGCCAGCCGCCTTCGTCTGCCTGAATGCGTCGCAGATAGGTGCCGATCCGCGCCTGCAGCGGTTCGTCGATCCGGTCGAGATAGTGCTGGAGCAGCACGTAGTCGGCGGGGATCGTCGCGTCCGCCTCGAGCGGAAACACCCAATGCCCGTCCGTCCGGCGCCGCCAGCCGAGCGCCGCCACGGCCCGGCGGATCGCGGTCGCCAGCGACGCGCGCGGTGTTGTCCCGTGCTCCAACGGATCGATCACCGGGCGGTGAGGGAACGTGAAGGCCTCAAGCGGTCTCGACATCACTCCCTCGGAGGCTCCGAGCGTGTTCTTGGCTCGACTGTAGCGTGTGATTTCGCCGACGGACAATCCAGCAGCGCTTCGACCCAGCCTGAGTTTCGGCTGCAGGCATCGCGGTCGAGCATGACAGCCGGCCTCTTCCGAAACGCGCTCGGGAGCGCTACTAGATGGGATCTGGAACGATCCCAGTCCGTGCGCGCGATCAGTCGCGCCGCGAGGCCGACACCCGCAGCCCTTCGACCGACAGCGCCATGACCGCTCCCCGCACCCTCTACGACAAGATCTGGGACGACCACGTCGTCGAGACCCTGCCGGACGGCAACACGCTGCTCTACATCGACCGCCACCTCGTCCACGAAGTGACGAGCCCCCAGGCGTTCGAAGGACTGCGCGTCGCCGGCCGAAAGGTGCGCGCTCCCGAAAAGACGCTCGCGGTGGTGGACCACAACGTCCAGACCTCGGACCGCTCCAAGGGCATCGAGGATCCCGAGAGCCGCACGCAGCTCGAGGCCTTGGCCGAGAACGTGCGCGACTTCGGCATCGAGTTCTACGACGCCCTCGACCGGCGCCAGGGCATCGTCCACATCATCGGCCCCGAACAGGGTTTCACCCAGCCCGGCCAGACCATCGTCTGCGGCGACAGCCACACCTCGACCCACGGGGCCTTCGGGGCTCTCGCGCACGGCATCGGCACGTCGGAGGTCGAGCACGTGCTCGCCACGCAGACGTTGATCCAGCGCAAGGCCAAGAACATGCGCGTGACGGTCGACGGCACCCTGCCGCCGCATGTCAGCGCCAAGGACATCGTGCTCGCGATCATCGGCGAGATCGGCACCGCCGGCGGCACCGGCCACGTCATCGAATATGCCGGCGAGGCCATCCGCGCCCTCTCGATGGAAGGCCGGATGACGATCTGCAACATGTCGATCGAAGGCGGCGCACGGGCCGGCCTCGTCGCGCCGGACGCCACCACCTTCGCCTATGTCGAGGGCCGGCCGAAGGCGCCGCAAGGCGCGGCTTTCGCCAAGGCGCGGGCCTATTGGGAAAGCCTCGTCACCGACGAAGGCGCGCATTTCGACCGCGAGGTGCGGCTCGATGCGGCCAGCCTCCCGCCCATCGTCTCTTGGGGCACCAGCCCGGAGGACGTGGTCTCGATCCAGGGCGTGGTGCCGGACCCGGCCGTCATCGCCGACGAGAACAAACGGCAGTCGAAGGAGCAAGCACTCGCCTATATGGGCCTGACCCCCGGCACGCGGATGACCGACATCACCCTTGACCGCATCTTCATCGGCTCCTGCACCAACGGCCGCATCGAGGATCTGCGCATCGTCGCGCAGATGGTCGAGGGTCGGAAGGTGCACGAGAGCATCTCGGCGATGGTGGTGCCGGGTTCGGGTTTGGTGAAGGCGCAGGCCGAGGCCGAGGGCATCGACCGCATCCTCAAGGAGGCCGGCTTCGACTGGCGTGAGCCCGGATGCTCGATGTGCCTCGGCATGAACGCCGACCGGCTGAGCCCGCTGGAGCGCTGCGCCTCCACATCGAACCGCAACTTCGAGGGCCGCCAGGGCCATCGCGGGCGCACGCATCTCGTCTCCCCGGCCATGGCGGCGGCGGCGGCGGTGGCCGGCCGCTTCGTCGATATCCGGGACTGGCGCGGGCAGGCTTGAGCCTCACGGCAGCGGACCGCATCGTCCTCCGCTGCGACCGCGAGTAGGAATGAGGGCAGTGCATGGTCGCTGTGGAAGGCGGGCGCGTGACGGGACGATCGGCGCTCATCCTCTTGGGGCGATCCCGGCAGCTTCCGGCGCCCTTGCCGAAGGGGCTGCCTCGCCCCTTCCGAGCCAAAGCCACCGGAACGCCTGCAAGACTTTCTCTCCCACAGCGATAGCTGGGAAGTGCTGGAGGGCTTTTCCGGCAGCCGGGTCGAGCGCAAGCCGCCGGAGGATATGATCGCGGGCTGTCGCAAATACGATCCGGCGATCCGCTGGGACGACCGGCCGGTCCGGCGATAGCTCTTCTTCGCGCGCGAACTGGTCACTTCGCCCGGCGGGGCAGATGCGATAGGGGCTCAGCGGCCAGACGCGCTCTGCCGCGATCGGACAAAGGCGGCGGGGTTCTCTACTTGCGCGGTATCCTGCCGAGGGCTTTGGCCTCTTTTGCAAGTGCGGAAATCCGTTCGTCCGCTTCCCGCTGACGTTCCAACTTACGCCGATAATCGAACTGATCGTATTCTTGCTCCGCCAGGCGCTTCGCATCCAAGGCCTTCACGCGACCGCCTGCCCGGAGAATAGCGCGACCCAGTTGTTGCAGCTGTCGAACCAAAAGGCTTCTCGCGTCTTCCATTATTAAAATTCTACCTAGATCTAATTGGTCTTCAAATATATCTAACAATATTGTTGTAAGTCTATTAAGTTCTCTGATTTCCCTTTCCGTGAGATAATTTTTCGAGACACTTACATCGGCCTTTCTGATGCTATCATTTGGCCAAGCTTGTAAGCCCATGTTATCGGCAGAATGGTCGGCTCTTGTCGATACGATTTCCGCTGGCGTATGCGAGGTTACTGCGTAAACAAGTTTCGCTTGCGTATGCTGATAAAATTCTCTCGCGGCAGCTGTCGTTCCATCGTAATCTCGGCAAAGTGCGCAGATCTGACGCAGCTCACGGTAGACATTCGCCTCATCGGACCTGATATCGCGAATGATTTCGCGTAGTTCCGTGATCCGATCGGCGTTGTCGGGCTGCTTCAGACGTGGTGCGTCGACCACGAAACCCTTCTTGGCGAATTGAACCAGAACGCCGGTTGCCCATCGCCGGAACAACGTTGCTTGCGCCGAGGAGACACGGTAGCCAACCGAGATGACCATATCCAGGCTGTAAAGGGACGCCGGACGACCGGTGGTTGTTTGCACTTTTTGCAAAGAAGCCGATTCGTCGAGCTCTTTCTCCTCGAACACGTTGGCAATGTGCCGGGAGATGGTCGAGACGTCGCGACCGAAAAGCTGAGCGATCTGCCCCTGCGTCATCCAGAGCGCCTCGCCCACAAACCGGATGTCCAGCCGAAGGCCTTTGTCGGTTGCGTACACGAGAAAGCGATCGCCGGTTTCCGGCTCCTCGACCAAGTGAACCGGTTCGTTATCCTCGGGGCCCATAAAGCGGCGCGACCTTGTTGACGGAGAACATTCCGGCAACCTTATTAGGTCGATCGCTTTCGTCAAAATGCGTCCCACCATGCCGAGGCGATCGTGGAGTCCCACACCAGCCTACCTGTCCCCGCCCGCTCCAACCCGGCAGCGCTCGCCTACTCCATGCTGGTCCTGACCACGCTGATGTGGGCGGGCAACGCGGTGGCCGGCAAATGGGCGACGGGGGAGGTCTCGCCGCAGGTGCTGACGACGCTGCGCTGGGCGATCGGCTTCGCCGTGCTCGCACTGATCGCGCCGCGCCAGTCGGCCGAGGACTGGCGCCTGCTGGCGCGCCGGCCGGTCTATCTGTTCGCCATGGGCGCCAGCGGCTTCACCGCCTATGCGAGCCTGTTCTACCTCGCCGGCACCTATACGAGCGCGACCAACGTCGCCCTGTTCCAGGGTTCGATCCCCGTGCTCGTCATGCTGATGAACTTTTTCGTCAGCCGGACACCGGTAACCAGCGGACAGGCCGTCGGCGCAGCGATCACTCTGATGGGCGCGGGCGTGGCGGCGACGCATGGCGACTGGAGCGTGCTGCGGACCTTCTCGTTCAATCTCGGCGACGGGCTGATGCTCGCCGCCTGCCTGTTCTACGCCGGATACACCGTGGGGCTGGCCTCCCGGCCCAGAGTGGCGGGACTGGCCTTCTTCACGGCGATCGCCGCGACGGCGCTCGTCACCTCGCTGCCGCCGCTCGCCGTCGAATGGGCGGCCGGCCACCTGATCTGGCCGACCGCGAAGGGCTGGGCCGTCGTCGCCTTCGTCGCGATCGGCCCGACATTGGCCGCGCAGCTCTTCTTCATCCGCGGCGTCGAGCTGATCGGACCGAACCGCGCCGGCCTGTTCGTGAACCTCGTACCGGTCTTCGGCGCAGGCCTCGCGGTTATGCTCCTGGACGAGCCCTTCGGCGCGACGCAGGCGACCGCCCTCGCCCTGGTCCTCGGCGGCATCGCCGTCGCCGAACGCTTCCGGCCGGGCCAGGGTCGGTGACCCGCTTCGCAGTCGGGAGACCGCCTATCCGGCCGGCGTGTCGGCCACGAGCAGCAGCGACGCGCCCTCGTCCGTCGTCTTCGGTGTCGGCTTGATCGTCCACATCGCGTAGCCGCCGAGGAAGCCGATCACGGTGGAGGCATGCCAGGCCCAGGAATGCCGGTAGTGCCGGTCCCGGCACTTCACCGGCGAGCAGCGCGCCATCCAGTAGACCAGTCCGTCGACATCGGCCCAGGGCGCCGTCTCGACCGTCGCGTTCACGAGGCCGACGCGGGCCGCGATCGCCGTCAGCGCGTCCGCAGTCCACCAGGTCAGGTGGTGCGGCACGGCGTTGATCAGGTAGTTCGGAATCCTGGTGTGGGCCGCCGGCACGTGCGGCACGCCGATGATGACGCGCCCACCGGGCCGGACCGCCCGCATCATGGTCCCGAGCATCGCCACCGGGTTCTCGACATGTTCGAGGACCTGGAACGCGGTGCAGGCGTCATAGGCGCCGGCATGGGCCGCGAGGTGATCGGTCAGCGTCTCGATGCGGGCCCACTCAGATCCGGGCTCGCCGGAGAAATGCGGATCGAGGCCGGTATAGCGCGCGTGGTGCACCGCATGGCGAAAGGCCCCGAAGCCGCAGCCGACGTCGAGGACGCGCTCGTTCGGGCGGATATGGCGTGCGGCGAGGGTGAACTCGGAGCGCGGATGGCCCTCGCGCGGGTAGTAACGGCTGCTCAGCCGCTCGTAGAGCGACCTGTAGAATCCCGCATCGCCCTCCAGCATCGGGTCGAAGAAGTAGAGACCCGTCGCCGATTCCCACAACCCGAAGCGCGTCGTGCCCTTGAAGCTCGGCAGCGCGTCCACGCGCAGGGTGATGCGCCAGAGGTCGGCGAGGAACCCGGCGCCGACCCACTGCACGAGGCGGATCGCCGGCTCGCCGGTGATCGGGCACGGCGGAGGGGTCATCGGGCGCTTTCGATCGGCGCGGCCGGGCGCCACCGGTTTACGGGGACCCGCGATCCTGGAACAGGACGCGACTCCCCGCAAGCGACCAAGGTCGTCAGGCCGGCCGAACCCTCAGACCCTGTCCGGCATCGGTCGCAGCGGACGGGCTGCCGCCCTCGCCGAACAGCGTGTCGAGCCGAGCCTGCTCGGCGGCGCTCCGGGGAAGCAATGCGGCCGCCCCCAAGAAAATCGCGAGATTGACGATCAGCCCGACGAAGCCGGAGGTCAGGCCCCAGGCCCAGGGGACGCCGAGCGGATAGAGCAGTTGCAGCACAGCCACGACCGCGATGCCGGCGAGCATGCCCGTGAGAGCGCCGGCGGCGTTGCCGGCCTTCGAGAAAATGCCGAGGTAGAGCGGTACCGCAATCTGCACCATCACCTGGAAGGCGAACAGGCCGATCGAGAACAGCGAGGGCAGGGGCAGGCAGGCGATGACGGCCGAGAGGGCGGTGATAGCGGCTATGGCGATCTGGGAGGTCAGCATGAGCCCGCGCTCGCTCAGGAGCCGGTAGGGATGCACCACGTCGTTGGCGATCTGCGCGCCCATGGACTGCACGGTGGCGTCGATGTTGCCCATGGAGGCCGCGAACACGATGACGCCGGCGAGCGCCAGCAGCGGCACGCCCCCGGCCGCCTGGTTCAGCGTGAACCACGCCGTCTCCGGGCTCGCCAGCACGTCGGGGCGCGAGGAGGCCAGCAGCGCCAGGAAGCCGAGGCTCGTGACGAAGACCAGTGACAGCGGCGCGCAATAGGCCGAGGAGCGCTTCACCGCCTCGACGCCGGAGCCGGTGTAGAGCCGGATGAACAGGTCCGGCCAGCACAGCGAGCAGAGCAGCGGCAAGAGCGTCAGCGAAAAGAACAGCAGCGGCACGTCCGAGTTCGCACCCGGCAGGGCGAGCTTCGTCGCCGGCACGGCATCGAGCGAGGCCCCTTGCGAAAATAGCCAGACGATGAGGCCGATCATCAGGCCGCTGCCGACGATGTAGGCGACGATGCCCTGAAAGACGTCGGAGATGACGATGCCGCGCATGCCCATGCGGATGGTCCAGACCTGGCGCAGCGACATCACCGCGACGCCGAGGATCACCGAAGTGGTGAAGCCAAGATGTCCGAGGCCGAGGGCATAGAACACCGCGCCGAGGGACTGCATCCCCAGCACCATCCATGGAAACAGCCCGAGCACGCCGATCAGCGCCGCGACCACGCGGATCCCCCGCGAGCCGTAGCGGAGCGCCATCAGGTCGGGCTGCGTCTTGAGGTCGTGGCGGGCGCCCCAGGTCCAGACCCGCTGTGCCATCAGGTACATGACCACCGGCGCGAGCATGGTCGAGACGCCGAGGCCGACGACTCCGTTGCCGACGATGAAGCCGAAGGCACCGAGGAAGACCGTGCCCGGCTGGTAGGTGTTGAAGAACGCCATCGCCTGGAAGAAGCCGCCGAAGGAGCGGCCGGCCACTGTGAAATCCGCGAAATTCCGGTCGGCGACGTAGGAACGCTGCAGGATGAGGACGACGGCGGCGAAGAACAGCGCCAGCGCGCCGTAGGTGACGAGGATGCCCATTGGGTCAACGCTCCACGGCGCGCGCGGGATCGGCGAAATAGGCCGCGACGACGCTCGCCGCGATGAACAGGCTCGCGCCCCAGAGGTAGGCGAGGGTGCACGGCATCCCGAGCACCGGCTCCGCCACGCCGAGATGCCAGTGCAGCGGCGGCAGCAGGGCCAGGAGCAGGTCGAGGGCGAACCAGACCTGGATGAAGCGGGGCAGTCGCATCGGCGTCTCCGTTTCGGCTCGCAGAACCTCGCCGCGCGGAGCCGTAGCCGACAGGGCAGGGTGCCCGCCTACCGCCGGGCAATTTGACCGAAGGCCCCGACGCGGCCTTGCCAAGGCCGTCACGGCCCGCTCCAACTCGCTCACGATCCCGGGGAGGCCGCCATGCGTCTGTTGGCTCATCTGATCCTGCGCCTCGTCGGCGTGGTGCTGCTCTGTCTCGCCTGCGCGGTCGGCTGGATCGTCTGGGACGCCAAGAACGGCATCCGGGCCGAGACCGAGGCCTCGGCCGCCCGCGTCGCCCGCGACCTCTCGGTGCTGTACTGGCGCCAGCTGCTCTGGCGCGACGGCATGGAGAAGGCGCCGCTGCTGCCGTTGCCCGAATGGCAGGCCGTGCAGACGCTGCGCGTCATCTCCCCCGGCATCTGCATCACGCTCACGAGCGCCGTGCAGGGCGCGAAGCCGCTGTGCAGCCAGGTCGAGGGCGTCGGTGCGAGCCCGCCGGCCTGGTTCGCCGGCGTCTACGAGACGGCCTTCGGCGCGCATCCCTCGGTGAGCGTGCCCCTGACGGTGCGCCAGCTCAGGGCGGGCACGATCACCGCCGCGCCGGATCCGGCGGCGGCTTTGCGGCAGGTCTGGGGGCAGGTGCGGATCGTCACCGGCATCGCCGCCGCCATGGCGGCCGGGATCGGCCTGCTCGCGGCGCTGCTGATCGGCCACGCCGTGATGCCGGCCCGCACCATCGCCCGTGCCCTGCGCCGGCTGGAGGCCGGCGAATTCGGGCCGCGCCTTCCGGCCTTCGCCACGGCGGAGTTCCGCCATATCGGCCGCGCGGTCGAGGACCTTGCCGGCCGCCTCGCCCGCACCACCGCCGAGCGCGCCGCCCTCACCAAGCGCCTGTTCCAAGTCCAGGAGGAGGAGCGCCGGGCGCTCGCCCGCGACCTGCACGACGAGTTCGGCCAGTGCCTCACCGCGACCGCGGCGCTGGCCGCCGCGATCGAGGCCGGCGCCGAACCCGACCGGCCGGATCTCGCCACCCAGGCCCGCTCGGTCTCGCGGGTGACGGCCCGGATGATGGGGAGCCTCAAGGAGGCCCTGTCGCGCCTGCGCAGCCAGGACATCAACGAGCTCGGCCTGGAGGCGAGCCTCGCCCAGCTCGTCTCGGGCTGGAACGCCAGAAGCCGACATCTTGGCCAACCGCGCTCGGTCTTCCGCCTGGACGTCGCCGGCAACCTCGCCGCCGTGCCGGCGCAGGCGGCCGTCAGCGTCTACCGCATCGCCCAGGAATGCCTCACCAACGCCGCCCGCCACGGC
>NZ_VRVE01000189.1:0-1059 GCF_008040035.1 Methylobacterium sp. WL9 | reverse complement strand
CTAGAGCCGCATCCGATCATGCTGGATCGTATGCATCGTATCCAGCGGCGGCGAGGTAGTTGCGACATTCGGCAGGGGTGAAGGCAGCGAACGCGTTCTGGATCGCCTGCCGGAGGTCGGTGACGGTTCGTGCGGCGGCCGTCCGCAGGAGCGCCTTCAGCTTTGCGAAGGCCTGTTCGATCGGGTTGAGATCGGGCGAGTAGGGCGGCAGGTAGAGGAGGCGCGCACCGGCCGCCTGGACGGCCTTGCGCACGCCCGCGACTTTGTGGGCCGGGAGGTTGTCCAGGATCACGGTGTCGCCTGGCCTCAGGGCCGGGATTAGGATGTCGGTCACGTAGGCCCGGAAGCGCTCACCGTTCGTCGCTCCGTCGAACATCGTCGTGGCGACCAGGCCGCTGGTGCGGAGCGCAGCCGTGATGGTGGTGGTTTTCCAATGTCCCTGTGGGACGCCGACCCGGCAGCGCTCGCCACGTGGGGCACGACCATAGCGACGTGCCATGGCTGTGGTCGCCGCGGTCTCGTCGAGGAAGACGAGGGTGTCGGGATCGAGTTCGTCCTGGGCCTCGAACCAGTCCTCGCGCTCGGCCTTTACGTCGGACCGGTCCTGCTCGGCCGCGTGCGCCGTGTTTTTTTGCGCGTGATCCCGTGACGTTTGAAGAAGCGCGACAGGCCGCTCTCGCTCGTCGCGATGCCCTGCTCGGCCAGCAGGCCCCGCAACTCCGACAGGAAGATCGTCGGCTGCGCCTCGTAAAGGCTCAGGATCAGATCTGCGTGCGCCTCGACGTGCTGCGAGCGCCGGTCGCCGCCCTGCGGTTTGGCCGCCACCCGACCCTCCTGCACGAAGCTCTCCTGCCAGCGGATGGCGCTGGATGGGCTGACCCCGAAGCGCCGCGCTGCGCCACGACGCGAGGATCCTTCCTCCACAGCGTGCACGACGCGCTCACGCAGATCGGACGACAACGGCGACGACATCGACCCTCCTGTCGAAAGCAGACAGGGAATCAGATCAGCCCGCGTGTGAAAACCCAGCCCGACTCCGCGTGATCGGCAGCCGCTCTA
>NZ_VRVE01000188.1:0-1092 GCF_008040035.1 Methylobacterium sp. WL9 | reverse complement strand
GGGTGGGGGTGGCTCAGACGGCACCGCGGCGCTCGATCCTGCGCCACCCCCACCTCCTGCCTCCTCCCCACAAGGGGGAGGAGAGAGCAGCGGCTCCGGCCGAGCCATTTCCGATTGCGCGCGATGGCGGGGTGGCTCTGGGGCGACGCGGATGCGGCCGTCGAGGCCGAGCACCCCGTCGGCGTCGGCGAGCAGCGGGTTGATGTCGAGTTCGCGGATCTCGGGCAGGTCGGCGGCGAGCTGGGCCAGCTTCACCAGCACCAGGGCGATGGCGTCGAGATCCGCCGCGGGAACATCGCGATAGGCCTCCAGCCGCCGCGACACGCGTGTGCGCAGAATCTGGTCGGCGGCGAGGCGGAGGTCGAGCGGCGGCAGGCCGAGCGAGCGGTCGTCGATGACCTCGACGGCGGTGCCGCCGGTGCCGAACACCACCACGGGGCCGAAGGTCGGGTCTTCCGCCAGCCCGACGATCAACTCGCGCCGGTTGCCCCGCGGCACCATCGCCTGCACCGCGAAGCCGGTGATGCGCGCCTCCGGCCGGAGCTTGCGCACGCGGGCGATCATGCGGGCGGCGGCCTCGCGCACGTCGGCCTCCGAGGTGAGGCCGAGGCGCACGCCGCCGACATCCGACTTGTGCACGATGTCCGGCGAGACGAGCTTCAGCGCCACCGGCTCGCCGCGGGCGATCATCGGCCAGGCGGCCTCGGCGGCGGCGTCCCCATCCGGCGCCAGCAGGCAGGGCTGCATCGGGATCGCATAGGCGCCGAGCAGCGCCTTGACCGCGAGGGGATCGAGCCAGCTCTGCCCGGCGGCGAGCGCCTGCCGGACGAGTCGCTTCGCTGTTTCGAGGTCGGGCTTGAATTCCTGCGGCAGCGAGGCCGGCGTGCGCATCAGGTTTTCCTGCGCCTCGCGGTAGCGCACCACGTGCAGGAACCCGTCGACCGCGTCGGAATCCGTGGCGAAGAGCGGGATGCCGGCCTTTGCGTAGACCGCCGCCGCCTCGGCATCCTCGCCGACCGACACCGCGAAGACCGGCTTCTTGCGGTCGCCCCCCCGGCGCGCCTCGGCCACCGCGCCGGCCACCGCCTCCGC
>NZ_VRVE01000187.1:0-1095 GCF_008040035.1 Methylobacterium sp. WL9 | reverse complement strand
GTGACGGGCGATGCGACGGTGGAGAACACGCTGAGCACCTTCTGGACTTCCGAGAACGGCGCGTTCGAGACGTAGAGCACGTCGCGGCTGCGCATGCGGAAGGCCTGGGCCAGGAACAGGCCGTTGGGATCGCGCATGTTGAAGCGGTAGACCACCGGCACGAGCTTCGTGCTCAAGAGCGGCGAGCCCGGCCGCAGGCGGCGCACCAGGGTGTTCGGCTCGAAGCGGTACAGGAACACGCCCTCCGCATCCGCCTGGACGTCCGAGAGGCCGCGCGCCCGGGCGAGACCCTGGGCCAGCGTGATGCCCTCGGCCGAGAACTGCAGCTCGGTGGCGTTGCCGAGCGCGCCGAGCGCCATGAAGGTCTGCGGGTCACGCACCAGCGTCAGCACGTCGTTCGGCCGCATGAAGATGTTTTCACGGGGGTTCGACACCACGGCGGTCATCGGCACCGTCACCGTGGTCGGCCCGCGCGACAGCCGCACGTAGGTCTCGCTCACAGCACCCCGCACCCCGCCCACCGAGGCGATCACGTCGAGGAGCCGGTCGCCCTTGCCCGACAGCGGGATCCGCGCGCCGCTCGTCACCTCGCCGGTCACCGTCACCGACTGCGAGATCGGCTTCGACACCGTCACCAGCACCTGCGGCTGGATCGCCTTGCCGGCGAGCTCGTTCTCGATGAGCACCTGAACGTCCTGCGGACGCCGCCCCGCCACCTGGATGCGCCCGGCATAGGGCACCGAGATCGCCCCGTCGCGGCTCACCACCTGCTCCGGGATCTGCGCGGATTTCGAGCCGGCCGAGAAGCGGTCGGCCACCAGTGGCCCCGAGAACAGCCCGCCCGAACCGGCCTCCCAGACCTGGATCGCCACCGAGTCGCCCACCCCGATCAGCGGCTCGGCCGAATTCCGATAGTCGCCGAAGGCCGCGAGCAGGCTGTCGAGCGGCCGCGAGCGCAGCGCCTCGATGATCGCCGGGTCGACGTCGATCAGCTCGTAGCGCGCATACACCCCCTGGGGCGTCGCGACGTCCGCCCCGTCCACGATCGCACGCGACGTCGGACCAGACGCCGGCAGATACGAGCAGCCCGAGGCC
>NZ_VRVE01000186.1:0-1118 GCF_008040035.1 Methylobacterium sp. WL9 | reverse complement strand
GCCCGAGCGAGGCGCTCAAGCCCACCGCCGCACCGCCGCCGCCGGACGAGCCCGGGCGCGAACGCGGCGGCCTGCTCGGCATGATCAGCGGCCTGATGACCCTGTCCGTCGTCCTGGCCATCGGCGTCATGATCGCCCTGACCCTGGTGAACCGCGAACTCCGCGAACCCGGGCCGCTCGCGACCGACAAGGTCGTGGTGATCCCCAACCGCAGCGGCACCAGCGAGATCGCCGAGACGCTGAGCCGGGAGGGCGTGATCAACCACACCTCCCTGTTCGAGCTCGCCGCACGCTTCCGCGGCAAGGGTCCGCTCAAGCATGGCGAATACGTCTTCAAGGCGCATGCCAGCATCGACGAGGCCATCGACACCCTGACCTCCGGCCGGCAGGTGCAGCACGCGATCACCTTCCCCGAAGGACTCACCAGCGAGCAGATCGTCGGCCGCCTCAACGAGAACGACATCCTGACCGGTGAGATCAACGAGATCCCGCCCGAGGGCGCCCTGCTGCCCGACACCTACAAGTTCGAGCGCGGCGCCACCCGCCAGCAGATCGTCAACCTGATGCGCGCCAAGCAGCGCGAGGTGCTGAACCAGATCTGGCAGCGCCGCAGCGCCGAGGTTCCGGTGCGGACCCCCGCCGAGATGGTGACGCTCGCCTCCATCGTGGAGAAGGAGACCGGCCGGGCCGACGAGCGCCCCCGCGTCGCAGGCGTCTTCGTCAACCGCCTCAACAAGCGCATGAAGCTGCAATCCGACCCGACCATCGTCTACGGCCTCGTCGGCGGGCGCGGCACGCTCGGGCGCGGCATCCAGCGCTCCGAGATCGAGCGGGCCACGCCCTACAACACCTACGTGATCGAGGGTCTGCCGCCCGGCCCGATCGCCAATCCCGGCCGCGCCGCGCTGGAAGCCGTCGCCAACCCGTCGCGCACCAAGGACCTGTTCTTCGTCGCCGACGGCACCGGCGGCCATGCCTTCGCCGACAGCCTGGAAGGCCACCAGCGCAACGTGACCCGCTGGCGCCAGGTCGAGCGGGCCCGCCAGCAATCGCCGCAGCCGGATGCCGGCGGCGTCGACAAGGTCGACCCGGCAGCAGGCGAGCCGAACGCGGCCCAG
>NZ_VRVE01000185.1:0-1149 GCF_008040035.1 Methylobacterium sp. WL9 | reverse complement strand
CCCCCCCCCCCCCCCCCCCCCCCCCCCCCCCCCCCCCCCCCCCCCCCCCCCCCCCCCCCCCGCCCCCCCCCCCCCCCCCCCCCCCCCGCCCCCCCCCCCCCCCCCCCCCCCTATAACGCTCGACAGCATCTCCACGGACATCGCCAAGATGGTCGACCATCAGGCCGCCGTGGACCTGTGGAACCGCTACCGCCGGGGTGATCCGAACCTGTTCGACGGCCGGCTCTACACCGCCCACGGCCGCCAGACCTTCCAGGACCTGAAGCAGCGCTACGGCGGCGACGGCGAGTTCCGCCGGACCGTCGACCGCTACGTCGCCGAGTTCGAGCGCCTGCTCGGCGAGGTCACCAAGAACGACCGCGACAGCAAGCGGGCCGACGCCTACCTCACCTCCGAGACGGGCAAGGTCTACACGATGCTGGCCCATGCCAGCGGACGCTTCGACGGGATCTGAGGGGGAGGCGGGGCGAAAGCCCTGCCGGCCTCACGCAACAGCGATCGAAGGGGGCCGCGATCCACTCGGAGCGCGGCCCCCTTCGATTCCGGGATGCCCCGCCTCAGATCAGGCCCAGCGCCGACAATTCCCGCCGCAGCGCCTCCGGCATCTCGGCGAGGTCGCCGGCGGCGGCGTGGTCGAGGTCGCGGGGGGCGTCGCGCTGGCGCAGGTAGCGCCAGCCCTGGAAGGGCCGGCAGGGCCGCGGCGAGACCGGCTTCACCTCCGGGTCGAGCACGAGTTCGCAGCGGCCGATGCCGTCGGCGCCGGTGAAGGGCTCGATGGCCGTGATGGCCTGCCGGCAGAGCAGCGTGCCCTTGATCACCCAGTAGATCGAGCCCTTGCCCGCGATCTCGCGCTTGCGCTTGGGCACCATGCGGGTGGTGTGGACGGTGCGCGGGATCTGGCCGAGGCGCAGCATTTCGGCACGGTTGTGGGCGATGCGGTCCTCGAGTTCGCCGATCGTGGCGGGTCCGACGCAGAGCTTCAGCAGGTTCAGGGCCATGCCCCGTCTATAGCAGGCGATGCGCCGGGCGGGCGGCCGGCGCGCTCACGAAAACAGCGCGATCTTCTCTTCGATGCTGAGGCGGTCGAGGTCGGCGAAGGCCAGCGCCAGGTCGTCCGCGTCGTCGGCCAGGGCGAGCGCCGGGCGGGGC
>NZ_VRVE01000184.1:0-1189 GCF_008040035.1 Methylobacterium sp. WL9 | reverse complement strand
CCGCCGCCCTGTCCGAGCGCGGGGACCAGATCGAGCGGGCGCTCGCCGAGCACGGCACGCCGCTGGTCGAGGCACTGAACCAGCGCGCCGACGAGTTCGTCGCCCGCACCGGCGAATCCGCCGCGGCGCTCCGCGCTGCGATCGAGGAGGGCGCGACGCGCTCCACCGCCTCGCTGGCCGAGGCCAACGAGATGCTCGGGCGCAACCTCGGCGGCGTGCTCACCCGCATCGAGGGCGCCAACACCGCCATGCGCGAGCTGGTCTCGGGCGCGACGGGCAATCTCGGCGCGATCGAGCAGGGTCTCGCCGGCCGGGTCGAGCAGATCCAGGCGGCGCTCGGCCAGATCGCCGGCGAGGCGAGCCGCGCCACCGAGGGCGTCTCGACCCAGGTGGTGGCTCTTCGCGAAGTCTCGCAGGGCGTCCTCACCGAGGCGGCGGCCCTCGCCGCCTCCCTCGATGCCCGCAGCCGCAGCCTCGGCGAGCAGACGCAGGCCCATGTCGCGAGCCTGACCGGCGCCGCCGGCTCGATCGAGACGATCGAGGGCCGCCTCGCCGAGACCCTGAAGGGCCGCCAGGGCGAGGTCGAGGGCGTGCTCGCCCGGATCGAGGAGCGCTCGGGAGCGCTGGAGGCGCAGTCGGCCCGGTTCTCGGCCACCGTCGAGGAGACGCTACGCGCCGCCGAAGCCCGCGCCCGGGAGATCGGCGAGAGCCTGTCCCAGGCCGCGATCACCGCCGGCAGCAGCGTCACCGGCGATTTCGAGCGGCTGCGCTCGGGCGCCGACGAGCAGAGCGAGCGCACCGTCGCCGCCGTGAAGGCGACGATCGCCTCGGCCTCGAGCCAGATGACCGAGGCGCTCGGCGCCGCCTCCGCCGGCTTCGGGGAATCGGTCACCGCGATGAACGCGATGGCCGCCGAGATCCGGCGCGAGCTCGACGCCACCCGCGCCGAGATCCAGCGCGGCGTGCTGGAGATCCCGCGCGAGACGCAGGACCAGACCAGCGAGATGCGCCGGGTCGTCTCGGAGCAGATCGAGGCGCTGAACGCCCTCGCCAGCCTGGTCTCGCGCTCGAACCGCGGCGCCGACGTGGTGCAGCCGCAGGTCATGGAGCAGCGCCGGGTGGCCGGAGCCGGCTCGGAGCCGGTGAGGGCCGCCGCCCAGGCCGCGCCCTCCCCGGCTCCGGGCGCCTT
>NZ_VRVE01000183.1:0-1229 GCF_008040035.1 Methylobacterium sp. WL9 | reverse complement strand
CGCCCGGCCCGCGCGCCCGGCCGCCCGCACGCCGTCCTGGCTGAACCCGAGCCGGCTGATCCCCTGGCTCGTCCCGGCGGCGATCATCCTGGGCTGGCAGGTGGCGGGCTCCACCGGCCTCGTCTCGACCCGGTTCATGCCAGCACCCCTCGACGTCCTCCGTGCCGGGTGGCAGGCGGCGCAGACCGGCGAGCTCTGGGTCAACCTCTGGGTCAGTTTCTTGCGCGCGCTCGCCGGGTTCGTGGTCGGAGGCGGCATCGGGCTGGCGTTCGGTCTGGCCAACGGGCTCTCGAAGCTCTCCGAGCAACTCACCGACACGACACTGCAGATGGTGCGCAACGTGCCCCACCTGTCGCTGATCCCGCTGGTGATCCTCTGGTTCGGCATCGACGAAGGCGCGAAGCTGTTCCTCGTCGCGCTCGGCGTATTCTTCCCGATCTACGCCAACACGCTTCACGGCATCCGCTCGGTCGATCCGCAGCTCATCGAGATGGGCCGGGTCTACGGCATGAACCGCCGCGAGCTCTTCTGGCGCGTGGTTCTGCCCGGCGCGCTGCCCTCGATCTTCGTCGGCCTGCGCTACGGGCTCGGCATCATGTGGCTGACGCTGATCGTCGCCGAGACGATCTCGGCCAATTCCGGGCTCGGCTACATGGCGATGCAGGCCCGCGAGTTCATGCTCGTCGACGTCGTGGTGCTGGCGATCCTGATCTACGCAGCTCTCGGCAAGGTCGCCGACAGCCTGACCCGGCTCTTCGAGCGCACCTGCCTCGCCTGGAACCCGGCCTACCGCAACGGCTGAACCGCTCCTCCAACCTGAAGCCACCATGACCGCGAGCCCCGCCCTGAGCTTCGAGACCGCCACCGAGACCGCCCGCACGGCGCGCCGTCCGGCCACCGGCCACGCGCTCTCCGTCACCCTGCGGCGCCTGACCAAGGCGTTCGACGGCGGCGAGCCGGTGATCCGCGGGCTCGACCTGCACATCACAGCCGGCCAGTTCGTCGCCATCGTCGGCCGCTCCGGCTGCGGCAAGAGCACCGTGCTGCGGCTGATCCTCGGCCTCGAGGAGCCGACCTCCGGCCTCGTCTCGCTGAACGGCAGCGACACGCGCGCCTCGAAACGCATCATGTTCCAGGAGCCGCGGCTGCTACCCTGGGCGCGGGTCGTCGACAACGTCGCGGTCGGGCTCGGCCGCGAGGGCAGCCGGGCCGAGCGGCGCGAGCGCGCC
>NZ_VRVE01000182.1:0-1230 GCF_008040035.1 Methylobacterium sp. WL9 | reverse complement strand
GGCCTCGGCCGTCCGCCTGCCGACGGCAAACACGGGAACGTCGGAGGCAAGCCCGGCCGCTGCGAGCAATCCCGCGCCTTGGGCGCTGGTGAGAAGAACGCCGTCGAACGCGCCCCGGGGCCGCGGCCCTTCGCTCGGCACCACGAAGAGCACGGGGGCGAGGAGCGGTTCGTGGCCGAGTGCGCGCAGCCTCTCCGCCGTACGCGCGGCTCCCGGCTCGGGCCGGGCCACCCAGATTCGCATGGCCCCCCTCGACAAAGCCGGGCTCGCTGTTCCCTCGGATCGTTCTCCCGTAAACCCTTGGACCATCCTTTGCCATGTAGACTTGCATTGGCCAGGTAGACTTGGCTCATCCTCGGCGAAACCGGCTCATCGGTCGCCGCCCAGCGCGCGGAATGCGATGAAGATCCTCGGCATCGAAACCACCTGCGACGAGACCGCCGCCGCGGTCGTGACCACTGCCGACGGCGACGCTCAGAGCGGCCGGATCCTCTCCAACGAGATCCTGAGCCAGATCGCCGAGCACGCGGCCTATGGCGGCGTGGTGCCGGAGATTGCGGCCCGCGCCCATGTCGAGGTGCTCGACCGCCTGATCGTTCGCGCCCTGGACAAGGCCGGCACGACGCTGGCCGAGGTCGACGGCATCGCGGTGGCGGCCGGCCCCGGCCTGATCGGCGGCGTGCTGGTCGGGCTGGTGACGGCAAAGGCCCTCGCGCTCGTGGCGCGCAAGCCGCTCCTCGCCGTGAACCACCTCGAGGCGCACGCGCTGACGCCGCGCCTGACCGACGGGCTCGCCTTCCCCTACCTGCTGCTGCTCGTCTCCGGCGGCCACACCCAGCTCGTCGCGGTGAAGGGCGTGGGCGATTACGTCCGTCTCGGCACCACCATCGACGACGCCATCGGCGAGGCCTTCGACAAGGTCGCGAAGCTTTTGGGTCTCGGCTATCCGGGCGGTCCCGAGGTCGAGCGCATGGCCGAGACCGGCAATCCCGAGCGCTTCGCCCTGCCGCGGCCGATGCTCGGCCGGCGCGAGGCCGACTTCTCCCTGTCCGGCCTCAAGACGGCGGTTCGGATCGAGGCCGAAAAAATCGCGCCGCTCGCCCGCACCGACGTCGCCGACCTCTGCGCGAGCTTTCAGGCGGCGGTCGTCGACGTGGTCGCCGACCGCGTGCGGGTGGCCTTGCGCGGCTTCGACGCCGTCGCCGGCCGCCCGACCGCCCTCGTCGCGGC
>NZ_VRVE01000181.1:0-1264 GCF_008040035.1 Methylobacterium sp. WL9 | reverse complement strand
ACGCCGGGCCGCCAGCGCAGGCCGACGCGGTGCGTGGCGACGCTTTCGCTGCGGCCGTTGCGGGTGCGCTCGTCCGCGCCGACCCGCGCGATCGATCCCCAGAGCACGGGGCCGGCGACGTAGCGGCGCAGATGTCCGCCGAACCCGTCCGGTTCGTCGAGCGGGGTTTCGAGCACGAAGCGGCGCCGCCGCGCGCCGATGGGCGCCTGGGTCATCGCGGATCTCCGGGGTTGCGTGGGGTCGGCGTTCAGAGCCGCATCAGGCGGTGCTGGGCGAGCAGCCCCGCGACGGCCGGCGGCATCACCAGCGTGCCGGTGGGCGCGCCGTCGCCGCGGTTCTCGAACCAGTCGGCCACGATCATGCGGATCGCCTGGGCGAGCGGGGCCGGCACCGGCGGCCCGTCGCCGCCGCTTCCGGCCGTGACCTCGATCAGCGCGGCCTTGCGCATCAGCAGCGGCACGGCCGGGTCGACCAGCAGGCAGGGAGCCTCCCACGGGTCGGGGCCGGGCCGCAGCAGGGCGGTGTCGATCTCGTCCACGAGGCCGTCGGCGCCGACGATCCCCGCCCGCGTCACCGCGACGAGGGGGCTCAACGGCAGCGGCAGCACGCCGCCCGCCGGCCAGGCCGTGAGCATCAGCCGGAAGCGCGCGGGCCGGACGAGCCGGCGCGTGGCCGCCTCGACGCCGGCACGGGCCGCGGCGACGAGCCCCTCGATCAGGGCGTCCTCGCCATGGTCGTCCGGATCGAGGCGCAGGTAGCCGCGCATCTCCGGCAGGCCCACCGGCTCGACGCCGAGTTCCGCGACGCGTATCGGAGTCATGCTTCTCCTCCCGCACGGGTTTCTTTGGATGTTGCGCAAGCCGACGCGGTTCGCGTGCCTCGCGGCCGCCCTCCTCGCCGCCGGCCCCGCCTGCGCCATCGTCGGCGGGCGCGAGGCGCCGGATTCCGTCGAGGCGCGCTCCGCGATCATGGTGCTGACCTCGAAGGGCGGGGCCTGCTCGGGCGTGGTGGTGGCGCGCGACGTCGTGCTGACGGCCGGGCATTGCGTGGCGGGCATGCCCGAGAACCGCATCCATTTTCGCGACGAGACCGGAAAACCGGTCCTGATGGAGGTCGCGGCGCGGGCAGTGCACCCCGGCTACGAGGCCGACGCGATCCGCGCCCGCACCCGCTCCATCGATCTCGCCCTGCTGCGCTCCGCCGAGCCGCTGCCGGCCCGCTTCGATCCCGCGGCCTTGAGCGCGGCGATGCCGGCCGCCGGCAC
>NZ_VRVE01000180.1:0-1267 GCF_008040035.1 Methylobacterium sp. WL9 | reverse complement strand
CCCGAGGCCAACGCCCCGCCGATCGCGGTGGCCCGGCGCATCGCTGCCGCGGTGCGCGCCTGGACCACCACGGGCGACGTCTGCGGCCGGGTCTGGCGGCCGGGGGACGTGCTGATCCTGGTGCGCAAGCGCTCGGCGGCCTTCGAGGAGGTGATCCGGGCGCTGAAGGGTCATGGCGTGCCCGTGGCGGGCCAGGACCGGCTCGAGATGGCCGGCCACATCGCCGTGCTCGATCTCGTGGCGGCCGGCCGGGCCGGGCTGCTCCCGGCCGACGACCTGACCCTCGCCACCGCCCTCAAGACGCCGCTGGTCGGGCTCACCGACGACGACCTCGTGACCATCGCGAGCCGCCGCCCCGAGGCGGAGACGCTGGAAGACGCGCTCACACGCCATGCCGCGGGCGGCAACGCGGCGGCCAGGCTCGGCCTCGACAAGCTCGCGACCTGGATCGGGCTCGCGGCGGCGGAGGGGCCGTTCGGCTTCTACGCCGCGCTGCTCGGGCCGCTCGGCGGCCGCAGGGCGCTGGTGTCCCGGCTCGGCGGCGAGGCGGGCGACGCCATCGACGTGTTTCTCGCAGCCGCCCAGGCGTTCGAGGGCGGCAGCGATGCGCCGAGCCTCGACGCCTTCCTCGCCCGCTACGTCGCGCGGCCCGGCCGGGGCGAATCCGGCCATACCGTCAAGCGCGACATGGAATCCGGCCGCAACGAGGTCCGGGTGATGACCGTGCACGGCGCCAAGGGCCTTGAGGCGCCCCTCGTCGTGGTGATCGACGGCTGCGAGCCGCTCGGGCGCAACGACCCGCCGCTGCTCGCGCTCGGAGCCGCACCGGGCGGCGACCCGCTGCTGCCGGTCTGGGTCTCGGGCCGCATGCAGGATTCGTCCGCGACGGCGGAGGCCCGCGAGACCCTGCACGCCCGTTCTCGCGAAGAACACAACCGGTTGCTCTACGTCGCGATGACCCGGGCGGCAGACCACCTCGTGATCGCCCCCTATCGCGGTGCCACCCTCGAAACGCCGGCCTCGTGGTGCGAGATGGTGCGGATCGGCCTGGAGCGCGGCCTCGGGCCGGGCGAGACCCTGGAAACCGGTCACGGACCGGTCACGCTCTGGCGCGACGGCACGGCCGGCCTGACCGCGCCCGAAGAGGGGTCGGCGTCATCCGTCGCCGACGCGCGCCTTCCGGACTGGCTCCACCGCCGGGCCGCGCCGGAGCGCGAACCGGCGCCACCGGTTAGCCCCTCGGGCGCGCTCTCGGCCGCCGACGGCC
>NZ_VRVE01000017.1:0-52430 GCF_008040035.1 Methylobacterium sp. WL9 | reverse complement strand
CATCACCCTCGTGCGCGGCGGCTGCGGCTTCGGAGCCCATCGCGGCCCGTTCGGCGGCTGTCGCCTGAACAACGGCCCACGCGGCGACATGCGCCGCGCCCTCACCGGCGCCCCCGGCGGCTGCCCGCCCGGCCGCTACCGCATCCGCGGGATCTGCCGCTTCCGGTAAGACACTCGGCCAATCCTAAAGGCCGTCGCGGTCCACGGTGGCCTCCATGATGCGCATCGCGGACCGCCCCGATCTGCTCTCCGGCGAAGCGAAACCTGGGTCGTCGCCGGAGAGGGTGGGAGGCGTATGGCGGGGACGGCGAACCGGACCTGCGGTCGCCCTCGGCCGCAGAGATTCGATCCGCCTCGGTCGCGGTCGCCGTGAAACGATCGCAGAATCGAGGGCGCCGCTCACGAATCGCCCCAGCCGGCGCATGGCGTCCCCTGCCCTTTCCAAGTCCTCCGGCCGATGGTTGGATGGACGTCCTGCCGCAGCCTCCCTGCGAATCGGAGGCGGTGTCCGGTTGCCGGCAGCGCGAGGGAGGAGCCGCCATGGTCGCCAAGAACTCGGGGGTCGCCAAGAACACGGTCTGCCTCTGGTACGACACGGAGGCCGAGGCCGCCGCCCGCTTCTACGTCGAGACGTTCCCGGAGAGCGCGATGGGGGAGGTCCACCGGGCGCCGGCCGACTACCCGTCGGGAAAGGCGGGCGACGTGCTGACTGTCGCGTTCACGGTGGCGGGCATCGCCTGCATCGGCCTGAACGGCGGCACCGCCTTCCGGCACAACGAGGCCTTCTCGTTCCAGATCGCCACGGACGACCAGGCGGAAACGGACAGTCTGTGGAACGCGATCGTCGGCAATGGCGGCCGGGAGAGCGCCTGCGGCTGGTGCAAGGACCGCTGGGGCATCTCGTGGCAGATCACGCCGCGCATGCTCACCGCGGCGATGGCGGCCGGCGGCGACGAGGCGAAACGCGCCTTCACCGCCATGATGACCATGCGCAAGATCGACGTCGCGGCGATCGAGGCGGCCCGGCGCGGGTGACGCTGCGCCTCTCCCTGGGCGCCGACGCGATCGGGGTTGCGGCCGAAGGCTGAAAGCGCAGAGCCCGTCGGCTCGGAGCGTTTTCGCTTGATCGGACCGGCTCGCCCCGCGGCCTGGCTTAAGGGCGTCTTGGCTTCAGGGCGTCCTGGCGAGGGTGGCCCCGGCGAGAAGGCCGATCGGCGCCAGCACGGGCATACCGACGCGGATTTCGCGCATTCCGAAGGTGCCGTCGGTGCGTGGCGCCGCGAGGATCAGCGCCCCCTGCCCTTGAACAGCGCGTGCTCGACCCGGTCGCCGGGCCGGATGCCGAGTTTGTCGGTGGTGCCGGCATTGAGTTCGAGCACGGCGAGGATCGGTTCCCCGGACGCGATCACCTTGGTCGACAGCGGCTCGGTGTCGGCGGCGATGCGGGCGATGGTGCCGTCTGGCCGGATGAACACCATGTCGAGGGACAGGTAGGTGTTCTTCATCCACATGTTGACCGGCTGCACCTGCTCGAAATCGAACAGCATGCCGCGGTCGGCCGCCATGGCCTTGCGGAACATCAGGCCGCGGGCGCGGTCGGCGTCGTTGCGCATCACCTCGACCTTGAAGGCGTGGCGGCCGTTTTTCTTCGATGCGATGCCGAGGGGCTCGGTGCGCGCCGCCGCCATGTCGTCGGCAGGCATCTCGGCATGAACGGCGACGGCGAAGGCCGGGCCGGCGAGCAGGGCGGCGATCAGGGCCTGGGCGAGGCGGCGGCGAAGCGGGCTTTGTGAAACCATCGCGAAGGGCAAACCGTCAGTGGGAGCTGGGAAGCGCCCCGTCGACGAGGCGGACTTCCGCCGCCATAGCACCCTTCGAGCCGTCGCCGTAGCGCACCAGGACGGTATCGCCCGGCTTCAGCTCGGCGATGCCGTAGCGGCGCAGGGTCTCCATGTGCACGAAGATGTCCGGCGTGCCCTCCCCGCAGGAGAGGAAGCCGAAGCCGCGCAGGCGGTTGAACCACTTCACCACCGCGGTCTCGAGCCCGCTCGTCGGCGTGACGCTGACATGGGTGCGCGGCAGCGGCAGCTCGGAGGGGTGGGTGGCGCTCGACTGGTCGATGGAGATCACGCGGAAGGCCTGCCAGCCGCGCGGCCGCTCGATGGCCTCGACGACGATGCGGGCGCCCTCGCTGGCGTTCTGGTGGCCGTCGCGGCGCAGGCAGGTGACGTGCAGCAGGATGTCGGGCGAGCCGTCGTCCGGGACGATGAAGCCGAAACCCTTGGAGACGTCGAACCACTTGATGTGGCCGGCGACCTCGACGAGGTCGACCGGACGCTCGGCGTCATGGCCCGACGGCACGGCGTCGTCCGCCAGCCTCGACCCGAACAGCCCGAGATCGCCCATTCCGTGATCGTTCGACATGTAAGCAACCCGCACCGAACCGAATCACGTCGTGCGATTCTCACGGTAAATTAACAAAGTCCGGAATCGGCGGAAGCCCGTTCGCTCGGCAGGACTGCCCTCGAACATTGCATTTTTCGGTGATTCGGCAGTCTTGCCACAGTCATGGCCGGGATAACTTACGACCGGTACGCGTTTTCGCGGCGCGAACTCGCGGTATTGGCGAGTGTGGGAGAGGCCGGTCACGTTTTCGAGAGAGCCCGCCCGCCCCTCCGGGGCATCGCTCGCGCCCCGCAGGAATGCTAGGCGCAACGCCATGCTCGACGCCAGCCCGACCGCCAAGGCCGATCCGGCCCCGCACGTTTCCCGCCCCGTCCGCCGCATCGACGCGATCGACGCCGCCCGCGGCGCGGCGCTGCTGGCGATGGCGGCCTACCATCTCACCTGGGATCTCGGCTTCCTGAAGGTCACGCCGCTCAACGCCGCGCTGACCCCCGCCGGCCGCCTCGCCGCCCACGCGATCGCCGGCAGCTTCCTGCTGCTCGTCGGAATCGGCCTCGTCCTCGCGACCCGCGACGGCCTGCGCCCGCGCCCCTACCTGCTCCGCTTGGGCCGAATCGGCGGCGCCGCGATCCTGATCACCGCCGTGACCTACGGGTTCATGCCGGACGGATTCATCTTCTTCGGGATCCTGCATTGCATCGCCGTGGCCAGCATCCTGGCCCTGCCGCTGCTCCTCATGCCCAGTGCGGTGAGCCTCCCGGCAAGCGTCCTGGCGAGCATCGTGTTCATCCTCGGCAGCACCGCGTTGCGGCACCCGCTGCTCGAAGCGCCGGAGCTGTTTTTCCTGGGTCTCGGCAGCCGCCTGCCACAGACGAACGACTGGGTGCCGCTGTTTCCCTGGTTCGGCATCGTCCTCGCCGGCATCGCCCTGGCCCTGGCCGGACTGCCGGTCTTCCTGCGCTCACGCCTCGCGACATGGCGGGCAACGGGGCGGATCGGCCGGGCTGCGGCCTTCGCGGGGCGTCACAGCCTCGCCGTCTATCTCGTTCACCAGCCCGTACTTTTCGGCTTGGTCTACGGCCTCGTCAGCTTGACCGGGCCGCATCCGAAGGCGGGCGTCGCCGAGTTCCGCAAGGAATTCCAGGGCAATTGCGTCCGCACCGGCGGCGGTCCCGATGCCTGCCGGATCGCCAGCCGCTGCGTTGCCGACGCGCTCCGCCGGGAGGGATTGTGGGCGACAGGCGCGGCCTTCACCCTGGAGGAGCGGGCGAAGGCGCAGAACCTCTCGCGGCAATGCTACGAGGCGGCGGAGGGCACCGCGCCTCCGCCGTAAGCTCTTGGTTTCTTAGAGAAATCAGTCCTTGGCGCGCTCGACGTAGGAGCCATCGGCGGTCAGGATGACGACGCGGGTTCCGGTCGCGACATGGGGCGGCACCGAGGTCCGCACGCCGTTCGAGAGGATCGCCGGCTTGTAGGAGGACGAGGCGGTCTGGCCCTTCATGGCCGGCTCGGTCTCGACGATCTCGAGGGTCACGCGCTGGGGCAGCTCGATCGTCAGCGGCACGCCGTTGTGCTGCGAGAGCATCACGGCCATGCCCTCCTGCAGGTAGGGCGCGGAGGAGCCGACCACGTCCTCGGGGACCGCAAGCTGCTCGTAGGTCTCGGGATTCATGAAGTGGAAGCCCTCGCCGTCGCTGTAGAGGAAGGTGTGCTCGCGGTCCTCGACGAAGGCGCGCTCGACCTGCTCGGTGGTGCGGTAGCGCTCCGACACCTTCACGCCGTCGCTGATCCGGCGCATGTCGAGCTGCGTCACCGGCGTGCCCTTGCCGGGGTGGATGTTCTCCGCCGTCAGGATGACGTAGAGCTTGCCGTCCTTGTCGACGACATTGCCCTTGCGGAGCGTCGAGGCGATCACCTTCACGAGCGTAGACCTTGTTTTGACGAGGGCGCCGGGCCGGTGCGGCGGCGCCGGAGCGAGATATTCTTGCAGCCCCTAGCCCATCCGCCGCGTTCGTGCCAGCCGAGACCCGACAACAGAAGAGCCGGCGAAGCGTGACGTCTTCCTCCCCCTGCCCCTCCCCCTGGTGGCAGCCGCGGATCCATGCGGATCGCCGCCCGCTCCTGCTGACGCGCAACCGCATCCAGGCGGCCCTGCGGGCGCATTTTTCCACTCGGGATTTCGTCGAGGTCGAGGCTGCCTGCCTGCAGGTCTCGCCGGGCAACGAGGCGCATCTCTCGGCCTTCGCGACCGAGGCGATCCGGCACGACGGCCTGCGCGAGACACTCTATCTCCACACCTCGCCGGAATTCGCCTGCAAGAAGCTGCTGGCGGCCGGCGAGACGAAGATCCTGAGCATCGCCAAGGTCTTCCGCAACCGCGAGCGCGGCCCGCTGCACCATCCCGAGTTCACCATGGTCGAGTGGTACCGGGCGAACGAGGGCTACGCGGCGCTGATGCGCGACTGCGCCGAGGTGCTGGGGCTCGCCGCCGAGACGGCCGGCGTGCCGCGCCTGACCTATCGGGGCCGCGAGGCCGACCCGTTCGCCCCCTTCGAGCGGCTGAGCGTGGCCGAGGCCTTCGCGCGTCATGCCGGCATTGATCTGCTCGCCACGATGGCGCGCGACGGCGGCACCGACCGCGATGCGCTGGCCTCGGCCATCGCCGCACGCGGCCTGCGCGTCGCGGAGGACGACACCTGGGCCGATCTCTATTCCCGCATCCTGGTCGGCCTGATCGAGCCGCATCTCGGCGACGGGCGTCCGACCCTGCTCTGCGAATATCCGGTGAGCGAAGCGGCGCTGGCCCGGCCAAGCCCGTCGGACCCGCGCGTCGCCGAGCGCTTCGAGCTCTACGCCTGCGGTGTCGAGCTTGCCAACGCCTTTGGCGAATTGACGAATCCGGCCGAGCAGCGCCGCCGCTTCGAGGCCGAGATGGACGAGAAGGCCCGCGTCTACGGCGAGCGCTATCCCATCGACGAAGATTTCCTGGACGCCCTCGCGATCATGCCGGAGGCGTCGGGCATCGCCCTCGGCTTCGACCGGCTGGTAATGCTGGCCACAGGCGCGCCGCGCATCGACGACGTGGTCTGGACGCCCGTCACCCGAGGAAGCGACGCGTGACCCGGGCCTTGCGCAGTCCCGCCGACCTCGCCCGCGCCGGGCTGGCCCGGCCCGAGGACCTTCCGGGCCTCGAGGCCGTCGCGGCGCGCTACGCCGTCTCGCTCACCGCCGACATGGCCGAGTTGATCGACGCGGCCGATCCGGCCGACCCGATCGCGCGCCAGTTCGTGCCACGCACCGATGAACTGGAGACGCATCCCACCGAGCGGGCCGATCCGATCGGCGACTCCGTTCACGAGCCCTTGCCCGGTCTGGTCCACCGCTATCCCGACCGCGTGCTGCTCAAACCCCTGCATGTCTGCCCGGTCTATTGCCGGTTCTGCTTCCGCCGCGAGATGGTGGGACCCGACGGGCTCGGGACCCTGAGCGACGCGCAACTGACTGCAGCGTATGCGTATATCGCCGGCGACCCCGGTATCTGGGAGGTCGTGCTCACCGGGGGCGATCCGTTCGCCCTGTCGCCGCGCCGGCTCGCGGCGATCGCCGAGGCGCTCGGTGCGATCCCGCATGTCCGCGTGCTTCGCATCCATACCCGCGTGCCGGTGGTGGACCCGGCAAGCGTCACCGACGCCCTCGTCGCCGCCCTGAAGGGTTTTCGCGGCGCCGTCTTCGTGGCGCTCCACGCCAACCACCCGCGGGAATTCACGCCGGCCGCGCGACAAGCCATCGCCCGGCTCGTCGATGCAGGGCTTCCGATGGTGAGCCAGAGCGTGCTGCTCGCCGGAATCAACGACGATTCCGAGACGCTGACCGCCCTGATGCGCGGCTTCGTCGAGAACCGGATCAAGCCCTACTACCTGCACCACGGCGATCTCGCCCCGGGCACCGGCCACTTTCGGACGAGCCTGCCCCAGGGACAGGCGCTGATGCGGACCTTGCGGGCGACCCTGTCCGGCCTCGCGCAGCCGACCTACGTCCTCGACATCCCCGGCGGCCACGGCAAGGTGCCTGTCGGGCCGGGCTATTTGCAGGAGGCCGGCGAGGGCCACCGCGTCACCGATCCGGGAGGCGTCGAGCACGCCTATCCGCCCGAGCGAGACGAGGACGCCTGATGCGAGTTCCTGATGAGGGGTGCGATCGAAGCGGGCACTCTCCTCCCCCTCGTTGGGAGGGGAAGAGACACGGCACCCGGTGCGATCGAGTGGAGGCGGTGTGATGCGGCGGCTGTGGGGACGGGCGAATTCCGTCAACGTGCAGAAGGCGATCTGGGGGCTCGAGGAACTCGGCCTGCCCTACGAGCGGCGCGACGCCGGTGGGGCGCACGGCGTCGTCGGCGAGCCCTCCTACCGCGCCCTCAACCCCAACGGCCTCGTTCCGACCCTCGAGGAGGGCGGCTTCGTGCTGTGGGAGTCGAACGCGATCCTGCGCTACCTCGCGCGCCAGCCCGGCTCGCCGCTGGCACTGCCGGACGAGCCCCGTCCTTGCGCCCGCGTCGACCAGTGGCTCGACTGGCAGGCGACCACCTTCACGCCCAGTATGCGCGACTGCTTCTGGCAGCTGATCCGGGTGCCCGAAGGACAACGGGACTTGCCGGCGATCGAGGCCTCGCGCGCCAGGACCGAAGCGGGAGCCGCGCTCCTCGACGCCCATCTCGCCGGCACGGCCTTCGTGGCGGGCGAGCTTTTCAGCATCGCCGACATCGCGGTGGGTTGTGCCGTCCATCGCTGGCTGCATCTGCCGATTCCACGCGATGAGCGTCCGAATCTCGTGCGATGGTACCGTGAGATCGCGCAGCGCCCGGCCGCCTTGGTTGCCCTGGCAGGGCCGATGACCTGACCCCGATCGTCGCCGGACCACCATGGCCGAGACTCATTCCCCCGCGCCCAACGGCGCAAGATCCGGAACAGCCATGTTCTTCCCGCTCTCGAAGATCATCTTCTTCCTGATCACCCCCTCGAATTTCTTCATCCTCGTGGGGTTGCTCGGATGCCTGCTGCTGTTCACGCAGGGAGGCTGGGTTTTCGGACGTATCCTCGCGATCACCGGCTTCCTCGGGCTGCTGGCGGGGGGGCTGCTTCCCCTCGCGGCCGTGACCCTGCTGCCGCTGGAGAACCGTTTTCCGGCCTTCGTCGACGACGGTACCCCGATCGACGGGATCATCGTCCTCGGCGGCGGCCTCATGACGACGATCTCCGACGAGCGCGGCCAGTTGACGGTCAACGCCGCCGGCGAACGGCAGATCGCCCTCGCCGACCTCGCCCGGCGCTATCCCGCGGCCCGCCTGCTGTTCTCGGGGGGCAGCGGCAACATCGAGGAGGGGACGGTCTCGGAGGCCGGCACGGTCGGACGCTTCGCCGACACCCTCGGCGTGCCGCGTGACCGGCTGATCCTGGAGGAGCGCTCGCGCAACACCCGCGAGAATGCCCGCTTCAGCGCGGAACTCGCGACCCCGAAGCCGGGCGAGCGCTGGCTCCTCGTGACGTCGGCCTGGCACATGCCGCGCGCCGTCGGCTGCTTCCGCCGGGCGGGGTTCCCGGTGACGGCCTATCCGGTCGATTACCGTACGGCCGGCCCGCGCGACGCCGCGCGGTTCAACACCTTCGCCTCGGACGGGCTGCTGGAGCTCGACCTCGCCGTGAAGGAATGGATCGGCCTCGTCGCCTACAAGCTCGCCGGCTACACCGACGCGTGGATGCCGGCGCCGTAGCGTCAGCCCTGCTCCGGGACAGGCCCGAGCCGATAGATCCCGCGAAAATCGTCGGGATCGACCGGCTTGCCCTTGCGCAGGATCGCGATGCGGCCCTCCTTGGTCAGGCGCACGGCGACCCGCCGCACAGGCTGCATCAGCGGTCCCCAACCCTCCGGATGCAGGCCGCCGAGGGCACGGGCGACCTCCGAGGGGCAGCAGGTCTTGCCCGGTCCGCGCTCCGCGACGAGGCGCAGCATCGTCGATTCGATCTCGGCATCATCGGCCATCGTGGGTATCCTCGTCGGCGATCAGGGCGGAGCGGATCTCCGAGGCGAATTGCCGGCGCCACATCACGCAGAAGACGGCGGCGGTGGCGGCGATCAGCACCGCGGGGCTCACGAACCAGCCGAGGTAGGCGAGCGCGAAGAAGAAGGCCCGCTGGCCCCGGTCGAAATGGTTGCCGGCCGCGATGTTCATGGCCGCGGCGCGATACGCGGCCCGCTGCATCGTCTCGTAGTCGACGCCGGACCCCTTCGGCGGCACCGCGCCGATCAGGATCGCGCCGTAGTTGAACAGGCGATAGGCCCAGGAGAACTTGAAGAAGGCGTAGACGAACACGATCGCCAGCCCCGCGACCTTGATCTCCCAGGTCGCCCGGGTGGTCACGACGCCCAAGGGCAGCGAGCCGAACAGCGACAGCACGTCGTCGCCCGAGCGCGATAGCGTCAGCACCGAGCCCAGCGCGATCAGCGAGGTCGAGGCGAAGAAGGCGGTGCCGTTCTGCAGCGAGGCGTTGATCGTGGTGTCGACGACCCGGTTGTCGCGCGCGATCATCTGCTCGGCCCAGATCCGCCGCTGGGCATGCATGATCCGGCTGAGGCTGCGATGGCCTTTGCGGCCCTGCACCGCGAAGCCGTAGATTAGCCATGCGCCGATGAAGAACAGCACGGCGACGACGTCGAGCAGGGAGAAGACGCTGATGTCAGGCATGGCGTCGGGCGCCTTCGAGGGCGCAGGCGGAATCGGTCATCAGGGGCGGCTATAGAGCGGGCGGGCTCTCGGCAAGCCCGTGCCAGCCATGCACGCTCAGTCGACGACCGCGAAGCCCTGCTCAAGCACCGGTTCCGCCGCCGTGACGTCGATCCCCTCGACCCGCGCCGCGGGCGGTCCCTGGCGGCACTCGGCGACGAGGGCATCGACCGCGTCGGCAGGCCCGGAAAAAACGCCCTCGACGGCCCCGTCCTCCCGGTTGCGGACCCAGCCGGCAACGCCGTGTTGGCGGGCACGCCCTTGCGTCCACTTGCGATAGAACACGCCCTGGACCCGGCCGCGGATCACCACACGGATCGATTTGGTCTCGCTCAAGGGGCCGCTCCGGCTGTCGCGTTCGGGGGATCAGGTAGCGCGATTTTCGGGTCCGTCAGCGCCGCCCGTTCAAGCCCGCGCGCGCCGCAGCCAGCCGCGGACTTCCTGGACATAGGGACCGGGCAACTGCGCGGCCTGAGCCGCCGCCAGCACATCCTCGAGATAACCCGGCCGCGGGATGCCGGGCGCGGTGCTGCGGCCGAAATAGATCAGCGCCCGACGGATCCCGACATCCGTCGTCACCGGCTGCGAGGCCTTCACGTACAGTCCGCCTGCCACGCCCTCGTAGCGGTCGAGCGCCGGCACGTCGGAGAGCGAGAGCTCCCAGAGCACGCCCCAGACGGTGGAGCCGGGCGCCCGCACCACCGAGGCGTAGCCCTCCTTCATGATGATGAAGCGGTGCCGGTTGAGACGTCCGCGGCCGATCAGCCGCGAGGCCGGACAGCGAATCGCCATCTCGGCCGCGTCCATGTTGGCGCCGTAGGCGAAGTAGAGGGGCATGCGTTCCTTGCGCCGCGAGAGCTGGGCCCGAGGCGCCTCGCGGACACGATGAGGTCACGCAAGCGGCGGGCGAGAGATCGGGGACCGCCGACGCCGCTTCGAGCCTCATGTCCGCGCCCTCCGCCAGGGCGCGGAACACACGATCCGCACGCTCTCATCCTTCGGCAGAGACGGGGTGTCCGGCAGCGGCAAGGGCTCTGATCGATCGACGGTAAGCGGATTGCGGACCGTGCCGCTATTCGCCCGGTGGCTTGCGATCGAGCCGCCTGCCGGCGCGCTCGTGAGCGAGCACGGCCAAGTAAGCTGCCGTCAAAACGAAAGCCGGAATCACGAAAGTGACGAAGATCTGCCCGGAATTCACGGCTTGAGGCTCCGCAAAACGCGTCGTCCCAACCAATGTAGGCCTGCTGCGGCGCAGAACCAAATTCCGGCAAAGATCGCCGTCCAGACGCTGATGGCCGGTGCAGACGGAACGCCGAAACTCACTGCGGTGATCGGCGTCACCACGCCAACCACGATGAACGCAACAGCCACGTTGTTGAGTCCCGTGGCCAGAAGCTTCGCCTGCTCATTGTAGGCGAGGTCGGATATTCCGGGCGGCCGTTGTCCTCGCGGCATACGCTCACGCGAATTCCAGGATCACCTCGTCCACCGCGAGGCTGTCGCCCTCCTTGGCCGCGATCGTGGCGATCTTGCCGTCGCGCTCGGCGCGCAGCACGTTCTCCATCTTCATGGCTTCGACGATGGCGAGCGGCTCGCCGACCTTCACCTCCTGGCCTTCCTCGACCAGGATCTGCTTCACGAGGCCGGGCATCGGGCAGAGCAGCTGCTTGCCGGAATCGCCGGTCTCCTTGACCGGCATCAGGGCGGCGAGTTCGGCCTCGCGGCGCGTGTAGACGCGGGCGTTCGCGGCGGCGCCGGCATGCTGCAGGAAGACGCCGTTGAGGACGCTGCGGACCTGGATGGCCACGCTTTCCTCGCCGACGGTGCCGGTCCAGACCGGCTGCCCCGGATGCCAGTCGCTGCGCACCGGAGTCACCGTGCCGTCCGCGCTCGTGACCACGAGGTCGTTGCCGATGTTCGCGACGGTGACGTCGAAGGTCTCGTCTCCCAGATGCACCACGCGCTCGCGCTCGAAATGCAGCAGGCCCGGATCGCGCATCTGGCCCGAGATGCCGCGCTTCCTCACGTTGAGCTTGTGGTCGATCGCCGCCGCCACGGCCGCGAGCCGCAGGGCAACCGCACCCTCGGGAGCGGGCGCGACGAAGCCGTCCGGGAATTCTTCCTTGATGAAGCCGGTCGAGAGATCGCCCTTGCGCCAGCGCGGATGCGCCATCAGCGTCGCCAGGAACGGGATGTTGTGGCGGATGCCGTCGATGGCGAAGGCGTCGAGCGCGGTGCCCTGCGCCTCGATGGCCTGCAGCCGGGTCGGCGCCCAGGTGACGAGCTTGGCGATCATCGGATCGTAGTGGATCGCGATCTCGCCGCCCTCCTCCACGCCGGTATCGTTGCGCACGATGGCCTCGCCGACCGGCCCCTCGGCCGGGGGCCTATAGGTGGTGAGGCGGCCGATGGAGGGCAGGAAGTTGCGGGTCGGGTCCTCGGCGTAGACGCGGCTTTCGACGGCCCAGCCGTTCAGCTTCACCTCGTCCTGCGTCAGCGGAAGCTCCTCGCCCGCCGCGACGCGGATCATCAGTTCGACGAGGTCGACGCCGGTGATCATCTCGGTGACCGGATGCTCGACCTGGAGCCGGGTGTTCATCTCGAGGAAATAGAAGGACTTGTCCTGGCCGGCGACGAATTCGACCGTGCCGGCGGAGTCGTAGTCCACGGCCTTCGCCAGGGCGACGGCCTGCTCGCCCATCGTCTTGCGGGTCGCCTCGTCGAGGAGCGGGCTCGGGGCTTCCTCGATGACCTTCTGGTTGCGGCGCTGGATCGAGCACTCGCGCTCGCCGAGATAGATCACGTTGCCGTGCTTGTCGCCGATCACCTGGATCTCGATGTGGCGCGGGTCGACGATGAACTTCTCGATGAAGACGCGGTCGTCGCCGAAGGAGGATGCGGCCTCGGACTTCGCGCGGTCGAAGCCTTCCTTCACCTCGCCCGCGGATTCCGCGATGCGCATGCCCTTGCCGCCGCCGCCGGCGGACGCCTTGATCATGACGGGATAGCCGATCTCGTCGGCGATCTTCACGGCGTGCTCGGCGTCGGTGATCACGCCGAGGAAGCCGGGGACGGTCGAGACGTTGGCGGCGGCCGCCGCCTTCTTCGACTCGATCTTGTCGCCCATGGCGGCGATCGCGCCCGGATTCGGCCCGATGAAGGTGATCCCGGCCGCCTTCAGCGCCTTCGGGAAGGATTCGCGCTCGGAGAGGAAGCCGTAGCCCGGATGCACCGCCTGTGCGCCGGTCTGCTTGCAGGCGTCGATGATCTTGTCGATCACGAGGTAGGATTCCGCGGCCGAAGCGGGACCGATATGCACCGCCTCGTCGGCCATGGCGACGTGGACGGCGTCACGGTCGGCATCCGAGTAGACCGCCACCGTCTTGATGCCCATCCGCCGGGCGGTCTTGATGATGCGGCAGGCGATCTCGCCCCGGTTGGCAATCAGGATCTTTTCGAACATCGCAGGCCGCAAGTGGGAGGAAGCGTCGTCGGACAGGTGGCGGAGCAAAGCCCCGGCTGCATTCCGATAAAGCACTTGCGCAGCCGGCGAAAGCTGTGCCGGGCGACCGGCGAAAGTGAATACAATCCTGCCCCGCGCTCTGGCCGGCAGGGACAGGCCACGGCTCAGGCGGCGAGGGCGAAATGCTGGCGGCGCATGGCGACGGGCTGGCGGGTCCAGCTGTTCGCCTCCAGGGCGAAGGAGATCAGGTCTTCGTCGCTCGTCTGGGCCTCGCGCACGACCTCCATCGCGATCCGCGCACCCGTCGGGGTCGGCCCCGAGCGGCCCGCGATCGAGGCGGCGAGCCAGCCCGCGGCATCGTTCCCGACGGTGCCGGTCGAGCGCTCGGCCCAAACCACGAAATCGACGACGAGGGCGATGAGCAGGTCGGCGAAGCCGGCGTCCTTGTCGGTGACGGCCCGATCGAGGGCGAGCAGCAGGTCGACTTCGTCGCGATGCGCCAGGCCGTCGGCGAGGTGGTCCTCGCTGAGGCTCCGCACGTCGTCGCGCGTCATGCGGCCGGCCGCGGCAATACGGTTGCAGAAGAGTTGAAGTGAAAGGTTGCTCATGTCCTGCTTCCCTCCGGCCTGTGTTCTGCCGGTCCCGTGTTTCTCTATGTCGTGACTGTACGAGCCGGGATTGCTCTCAGAGGTTAACGGGCAAATCTGAACGGAATTTCAGGTTAAAGCGCCATCACGATTGGTGCTTTCGAAATGGTGTCGGCAATCCGCCGCTTTTTGCCGATTCCCACCTGCGGGCGCAGGTGCAGGACGGTGCAGCCCAAAACAAATCGGGGCGGCACCCTGTGCCGCCCCGTCGATCCGCGTCTCATGTCCGGTGGGTCCGTGCCTACAGCACCACGACCTTCGTTCCGATCGGAACGCGGGTGTAGAGGTCCATCGCATCCTCGTTGAGCATGCGGATGCAGCCCGACGAGACCGACTGGCCGATCTTCTCGGGCTCGTTGGTGCCGTGGATGCGGAACAGCGTGTCCTTGCCGTTCTGCGCCAGGAACAGCGAGCGTGCGCCGATCGGGTTGAGCGGGCCGCCTTCGAGGCGCGTGGGCAGCTCGGGCTTGCGCGCGAGCATCTCCTTGGGCGGGTTCCAGTCCGGCCATTCCATCTTGCGGTCGACATTGGCCGTGCCGGACCAGGAGGCGCCCTCCTTGCCGACGGAGACCGGGTAGCGCATCGCCTGACCGCCGGCCATGACGAAGTAGAGGCGCTTCTCGGCCGTCGACACGATGATCGTCCCGGGCTTCTCCTTCGTCGGATAGTCGATGACGGTGCGCCGGAGCTCGGGATCGTTGATCTGGGCGGAGGGCGCCAGCTTCAGCCATTCGCGGTCGCGCTCGGGCCCCGGCGGAAAGTACGGCGGCGGCGGGGGCACCGCCATCGGCGTCACGCCTCCGGGGCCGACGGCCCCCGGCGGCGTCAGCGCGGCGAGCTGAACCGGAGGCAGCGCGGCCCGCTCCGACATGCAGCCGGCGAGCGACGCGCCGAGCGGGGCGAGGGCGAGGAGCGCGAGATGGGAACGCATGACGTGGTTGCCCCGATAGGCGAAGGTCCCCGCCGGATCGCACGACGGGGTTTGCGCTATCTTGCTGAGCTTCGTGGCCAGGACTGTGGCAAGCTGGTCCTACCAAGCGGAACCGTGGCGCATTTGCTGCGCTTGTTGCCGAGATGAGACAGCGCGCGCCGGCCGTCGGATCGGCTCCGCTGCCGGGAGGATGATCCGTGACCACGCTGTACGTGAGCCACCCCTGCGCCCTCGACCACGCCATGCCGGACGGGCACCCGGAGCGCCCCGCCCGCATCCAGGCGGTCGAACGCGCCCTGGAGCGCGAGAGCTTTTCCGCGCTCGTCCGCTGCCTCGCCCCGCGGGCCGAGCTCGCGACGGCGGAGCTCGCCCACCCGGCCGAGTATGTCGAGATGATCGCCAAGGCCTCGCCGGATGAGGGCTTCGTCCAGATCGATTCCGACACGCTGATGTCGCCCGGCACCCTCAAGGCGGTGCTGCATGCGATCGGCGGGGCGACGCACGCTGTCGACGCGGTGATGACGGGCGAATGCGCCAACGCCTTCGTGGCGATGCGCCCGCCCGGCCATCACGCCGAGCGCGCCACGCCGATGGGCTTCTGCCTGTTCAACACCGCCGCCATCGCCGCACGCCATGCCCGCAAGGCGCATGGCGCCACCCGCGTCGCGGTCGTCGATTGGGACGTCCACCACGGCAACGGCACCCAGGACATTTTTTGGGACGACAAGGCCGTGATGTACGCCTCGACCCACCAGATGCCGCTGTTTCCCGGCACCGGCGCCAAGGGAGAGCGCGGCACCCACGACACCATCGTCAACGTGCCGCTGAAGGCCGGCGACGACGGCGCGGTGTTTCGCGAGGTGTTCGAGGCCGGCATCCTGACGCGGCTCGACGCCTTCGCGCCCGATCTCATCGTGATCTCGGCCGGATTCGATGCCCATCACCTCGATCCGCTTGCGAATCTACGCCTCGACGAATCAGATTTCGGCTGGGCGACGCGGCGGCTGATGGAGGTGGCTCACAAGCACGGCGGCGGCCGCGTCGTCTCGGTGCTGGAGGGCGGCTACGACCTCGAAGGTCTGAGCCGCTCCGTGGCCGCGCATGTGGATGCGCTGATGGGGCGGTAGGCCCCGTCGCCTATGCGACCGGGACCAGTTCGAGCCGTCCGTCCGGATCGCACCGCGAGGCCAGGCCCTCGTAGCCCGCCCGCGTCGGGTGCGGCGTTGCGATGGCCTTGGTGTGCGTGGCGGTGATCACGAGAACGGCCGCGCCGGCGGCCTCGGCCGCCGCGATGCCGGCCGGCGCATCCTCGAAGACGAGGCAGTCCACTGCCGAAACGCCGAGCTTGTCTGCGGCCAGCTGGAAGCAGTCGGGAGCGGGCTTGCCGCGCGCGACATCCTCGGCGGCGACCATCAGCGGCGGCGGGGGCAGGCCGGCGGCCGCGAGCCGGCACTCTGCGAGTTTCCGGGGGGCCGAGGTCACGATCGCCCAGCGCTCCCGCGGCAGCGCGGCGAGGAAGGCGGCGGCGCCCGCGATCGGGTCGATGTCGGCCACGTCCGCCATCTCCGCACGCATGATCGCGTCGGCTTCCTCTTGCGGATCGACGCCCGGCAGGCCGAGCCGCGCGATGGTCTCCACCGTGCGCACGCCGTGGATCGTGGGCAGGAAAGTCGCGACGTCGAGCCCGTGCGCGGCGGCCCAGCGCGACCAGACCCGCTCGGCCGAGGCGATGGAGGTCAGGACCGTGCCGTCCATGTCGAACAGGAACGCGGCGAAGCGGCGGCCCGGAAACACGGGACGTTCGGTCATGAAACGACTCCGGGTTTGCTTGCGAGATGGCGAACCAATCGTCGCCTTCGCAGCGCATATCCCCTCCCCCTTGTGGGGAGGGGTAGGGGTGGGGGGTGGTGCAGGATCGAGCGGAACGGTGCCGTCTGCACCACCTCCGGCTCCTCCCCACAAGGGGGAGGAGAGGCTCACGGCCCGGACCGCATCGCACTCCGGATGGGTTTTCACCCCTCCAGCGGCTCGTCCCCCAGATGCTCGATGCCGAAGCCCGAGAGCCCGACATAGGCGCGCGACGAAGTCGCGAGGTTGCGGATCGAGCTGACGCCGAGATCGCGCAGGATCTGGGCCCCCAGGCCCACCTCGCGCCACTGGCGCACGCGCTGCGCTTCGGCGCCCTCGTCCTCCGCGATGCGCGAGAGCGGAACGCCGGCGGTGCCGTCGCGCAGGTAGACCAGGATGCCCCTGCCCTCCTTCGCGAAACGGCGCATCACGCAATCGATCTGCCGGCCGCCCTCGATCACGTCGGCGACGACGTTGGAGCGGTGCAGGCGCACCAGCACGTCGCGGCCGTCGCCGATCTCGCCGTGCACGAAGGCGAATTGCTGGATGGTCTCGAACGGCGTGACGTAGGCGTAGCCCGTCATCGGGCCGTGGTCGGTCTTCACCGGGAAGCTGCCGACGCGCTCGACCAGCCGGTCGCGGGCCTGGCGGTAGGTGATCATCTCGGCGACCGAGATGCGTTTGAGGCCGTGCGTCTCGGCGAAGGCGTCGATCTGCGGCCCCTTCATCACGGTGCCGTCGTCGTTGGCGAGTTCGCAGATCACGCCGACGGGGGGCAGCTCGGCGAGCTTGCAGAGGTCGACGGCGGCCTCGGTATGGCCCGAGCGCATTAGCACGCCGCCGTCGCGGGCGATCAGCGGGAAGACGTGGCCGGGGCGGACGAAGTCGGCCGCGCCCATGTTGCCGTTGGCCAGCGCGCGCACCGTGTTGCAGCGCTGCTCGGCCGAGATGCCGGTGGTCAGCCCATGCTTGACGTCGACCGTCACGGTGAAGGCCGTGCCGAGCGGCGCGTCGTTCGAGGCGACCATCGGCGCGAGGTGGAGCCGGCGCGCCTCGTCGAAGGTGATCGGCGCACAGACGATGCCGCAGGTGTTGCGGATGATGAACGCCATCTTCTCCGGCGTGCAGAGCGAGGCGGCGACGACGAGGTCGCCTTCGTTCTCGCGGTCGTCGTCGTCGGTCACGACGACGATCTCGCCACGGGCGAAGGCCTCGACGGCCTCGGAGACGCGGGAATGCTGGGTCACTGTCTGTTCCGAGTTCTTAGGCGCCGCGGACCGGCTCGCCGACCTGCCCCCGATGGCGCAGATAGTGATCGGCGAGCACGCACGCCATCATGGCTTCCGCCACCGGCACGGCGCGGATGCCGACGCAGGGGTCGTGGCGGCCCTTGGTGATGAGGTCCACGTCGCGGTTGTCTCTGGTGACGGTGCGGCGCGGCGTCAGGATCGACGAGGTCGGCTTGACGGCGAAGCGCACCACCACCGGCTGGCCCGTGGAGATGCCGCCCAGCACGCCGCCGGCATGGTTGGCGAGGAAGCTCGGGCGGCCATCGTTGCTGGCGCGCATCTCGTCGGCGTTGTCCTCGCCGCGGAGCGCGGCGCTCGCGAAGCCGTCGCCGATCTCGACGCCCTTGACCGCATTGATCGACATCATCGCCGCCGCGAGATCCGCATCGAGCTTGCCGTAGACCGGCGCGCCGAGGCCGACGGGCACGCCCTCGGCAACCACCTCGATCACCGCACCGATCGACGAGCCGTCCTTACGGATTTCGTCGAGGTAGGTTTCGTAGAGGGCGGCCGCCTTGGCGTCGGGGCAGAAGAACGGGTTGCGGCCGACCTCGTCCCAGTCCCAGTTCGCGCGGTCGACGGCGTGCGGCCCCATCTGCACCAGCGCGGCGCGGATGGTGACGCCCGGCAGCACTTTTCGCGCGATGGCGCCGGCCGCGACGCGGGCTGCCGTCTCGCGGGCCGAGGAGCGGCCGCCGCCGCGATAATCGCGGATTCCGTACTTGGCGTCGTAGGCGTAGTCGGCATGGCCCGGGCGGTAGCTGTCCCGGATCTCCGAATAGTCCTTCGAGCGCTGGTCGGTGTTCTCGATCATCAGCGCGATCGGCGTCCCGGTGGTGAGCTGGCGCCCGCCCGTACGGTCGTCGGCAAACACGCCGGACAGGATCTTGACCTGATCGGGCTCGCGGCGCTGCGTGGTGAAGCGCGACTGGCCGGGCTTGCGCCGGTCGAGCTCGGCCTGGATCTCCTCCGCCTCCAGCGCGAGGCCGGGCGGGCAGCCGTCGACCACGCAGCCGAGGGCGACCCCGTGGCTCTCGCCGAAGGTGGTGACGCGAAACAGGTGGCCGAACGTGTTGTGGGACATCGTGAGGCCCGCTCTAGCGCGGTGCGGCGCGTCAGGCCAGCATCCGCTTAGGGCCGGGCGGCATCGAAGGGCGCGCCCTCCCCCCAGCGCGTGATCGCGGCGCGCACCTGAGGCATGCCGCCCATGCGCGAGACCCAGCGACCGACCCGGCACGCGGCTTTGGCGTAGAGCGCCTGGCTCTCGGCACGCTCGATCCAGGAGGCGCGGTCGGTCGGGAGCGGGCCGTCGGGCTCGACCAGACAGCGGTCCGAAACGCTCGCAGGGGCCAGGTAGCGGGCATCCTCCGAGATGAAGACAGCAAGCCCCTCGTCGAACCATTGCGGGATCGTTCGTTCCCAGGTGGCGATCCGGCCGATCCGGGCGTGAAATGCGATGTGGGCGAGTTCGTGCGCGGCGATCGTCGCGTCGGCGCGCGGGGAGAGGACGAGGCCGGCATCCATCAGCGCCATGCCGCGCGATCCGCCGCCGCCGAGGCGCCGGTAGCAGGCCTCGGTGGTGCAGGCGAGGATGCGCGGCAGCGGCTCGGGCCGGCCGTAGAACGCTTCGACGTTGCCCCGTCCCTCGGCGACCAGACTGACGATGCGCGTGCGGTCGTCCGGAGTCGCCTCCCGGTCAACGAAGATCGATCCGTCAACGGGCTCGAAGCCGAAGCATTGGGGACAGGACAGCGCGGCGGCTGCCGGATAGGCGAGGACGATACCGCCCAAAGCCAGCGCGGCGATGATCCCGAACATCGCCCAGCGTATCGCCCGCGTCATGCCGGATCCTTGTCCGTTGCGTGCCGTCAGCGCGGCGGCAGAGGCACCTTCGACAGCGTGTTCAGCACGTCCATCGGCAGGTCGCAGTTATAGGTGCCCTCGGCATAGGAGCCGAGGGCGTACTGCCCGAAATACACCGAGGCCGCCGTCTCCTTGAAGGACCAGCTGCCGAGGTTCCTCACCACATCGGCTACCTGCTTGCCGAGATCGGGCTGTTCGTCGTCGCCGACGCCGCGCTCGGTCTTCTCGGCCTTGATCTGCTTGAGACAGCGCCGGTCGATCTCCGCGGCGGCCTTGGCGTCGAACAGGTCGGCGAAGCTGACGATTCGGCCCCGGCGCAGGTCGATGTGGATGCCCTGGCCGCCGGCGCCGCCATGGGCGCCCCCGCTGTACTCGTAGCTCGTGGCCCAGACCGAGAGGAAGGCGGGCGAGGCGTAGGCGATCGACCAGCTCTCCTCGCGGCTCCAGTCGCGATCCTCCGGCTCCTCCTTCTTGAAGTCGGTCTTGGCGACGGTTTCGTCGGCGCGGGTGTTGAGCAACCGCTCGCCGGGCGTGGCCGGATCCGCGAACCTGTAGAGCTGGAGGGCGACGTCGACCTTGTCGCGGCTGCCGGCCTGACGGACGAAGAACGGCTGCGGCCGCCGCTCGAGGCCGGGACCGGATTCCGGCCGGGCGGTGAGAACTCCGGTGCGGGCGCCGTTCGCGTCGGCGACGCAGGAGGCGGGCGTCTTGTTCTGCAGGCAGTTCGCGTTGCGCTGCTTGAGCCAGGCGCGCTGGTCGTCGAGGGCGGCCTGCCTCTGCGGACCGGCGAGGGCCGGGCGCAGGGTCTCGAAGGCCGCCTCCATGGCGTCGTCGGAGGCCTTGGCGGCGGGGTCGGCACAGATCGCCTTTTCGATCGGGAGCCGGGCCTTGGCGCAGTCGAAGGCCGCGGCCGTCAGGCCGGTGCAGAGGAGCAATCCGAGCGCGCCGGCACCCGTGTGAAGCTGCTGCCCCATGTCATCGTCTCCGGCTCGACCTTCGGCCAAGCGTAGCTGCCGCGGCGATCCGGCGCGAGACCCATCGCGCTTGTGTGACCGAACGCAAGGCCCTGTCCTCAGCCGAAGCCATCAGTGGCACCCACCACGCCCCTCATGCTGAGGTGCCGCGGAGCGGCCTCGAAGCACGGCATCCGCTCATCCAGGATCACGAGCCGCGCGTCGGCCTGCAGGAGCGTCGGCCGTGCTTCGAGGCCCGCTGGCGCGGGCGCCTCAGCATGAGGATCGTTGGGGATGGCAGACCTGTTGCGCTGCACGGGCTTCACCGCGGCCGCGACAGCACGCCCCCCGAGATCGGCTGGCTCACGCCGGTGGTGCTCGGGAACGTGATCGGCAGGTCTTTCAGCGTGCGCATGGCGAGATAGGCGAAGGCCTGCGCTTCGAGGAAGGCGGAGGACCAGCCGATGGCGTCGGCCATCAGGATCTCGGCGTCGAGCAGCGTGGTCAGGAGCCGCATCAGCTCGCCGTTCTTGGCCCCGCCGCCTGCGATCACCCAGCGCGTCGGCTTTTCCGGCGCGTGATCGAGGGCCAGCAACACGGCGCGGGCGGTGAAGGCGGTGAGCGTCGCCGCGCCGTCCTCGGTGGAGAGCTGGCCGGCGAGCTTGTGGGAGAACCAGTTGCGGTCGAGCGACTTCGGCGGCGTCTTGGCGAAAAACGGGTGCTGCAACAGCCAGGCGAGCAGCTGGTCGTCGGGCTTGCCGCGCGCGGCGGTGCGGCCGCCGTCGTCGAGGTTCTTGTTCTCGCGTTCCTGCATCCACTCGTCGATGAGCGAATTGCCGGGGCCGGTGTCGAAGGCGATGACGCCGCCCTTCGAATCGATCAGCGTCGCGTTCGCCACGCCGCCGATGTTGAGGATGCCGAAGGCGCCCTCGAAGCCGGCGGCCTCGGCCAGCGCCTTATGAAAGATCGGCACCAGCGGCGCCCCCTGCCCGCCCGCGTCGATATCGGCCCGGCGCAGGTCGGAGACGACAGGAATGCCGACGCGGTCAGCCAGCGCCTGTCCGTCGCCGATCTGGATGCTGATGCGCGCCTGCGGCCGGTGGATCACGGTCTGGCCGTGGAAGCCGATCACCTCGATGTCGGCCGCGCTCAGGCCGTTATCGGCGAGGAAGCGCTCCACCGCCTCGGCATGCGCCCGGGTGACGAAGGCTTCGGCCTCCGGCAGGTGCCCGGGCCGGTCGCTCGGCAGGGTCACGCTCTCGGCATCGCGCGTCGCCTTGCGCAGCAGCGCCCGCTCCTCCTCCTCGTAGCCGCGGTATCCGGTCGGCCCCAGCGGATCGAGGAAGTTGTTGCGGCCCTTGGTGATCTGGACCCGCTCGCCGTCCGTCTCGATCAGGGCGACGTCGACCCCGTCGAGGGAGGTGCCGCTCATCAGGCCGATCGCGCGCTTCATCGTCATGCCGTGACGCCCCGTCGTCTTTCCCGGGTGGCCCTGCTAAGTGCCTCTCACACGACGCCCGATCCGCGGTCGTCGTGTGAGAGGCACGCAGAGCCGCCCGACGTTCCTCGTGTTTCGGGGAGCTACCATGCCGGCCGCGGCCCTGTCGCGCCACCAACGCCCAGCATCGAGACCGACCCGACATGACCGCCGCCGAGCCCTTCGCGCCGAAATCCGATTTCTTGGCGGTGCTGACCGAGCGCGGCTACATCCACCAGACCTCCGATCTCGAAGGCATCGACACGGCGGCGCTGGAGGGCCGGCTGACGACCTATGTCGGCTACGACTGCACGGCGGCCTCGCTGCATATCGGCCACCTGCTCTCGATCATGATGCTGCACTGGCTCCAAGCGACGAAGGCCGGCAAGCCGATCGCGCTGATGGGCGGCGGCACCACCCGCGTCGGCGACCCCTCGGGCCGCGACGAAACCCGCAAGATCCTGACGCTCGAGCAGATCGAGGCGAACAAGCAAGGCATCGGCAAGACCTTCGCCAAGTTCCTCAGCTTCGGCGAAGCGCCGGGCGAGGCGCTGATGGTCGACAACGCCGAGTGGCTGACCAAGCTCAACTACATCGAGATGCTGCGCGACGCCGGCCGCCACTTCTCGGTAAACCGGATGCTGTCGATGGACAGCGTGCGGATGCGGCTGGAGCGCGACCAGGAACTCTCGTTCCTGGAGTTCAACTACATGATCCTGCAATCCTACGACTTCGTCGAGCTGAACCGCCGCTACGGCTGCATCGCGCAGATGGGCGGCTCGGATCAGTGGGGTAACATCGTCATGGGGCTCGATCTCGGCCGGCGCATGGGCACGCCCCAACTCTACGGCCTGACCTGCCCGCTGCTGACCACGGCCTCCGGCGCCAAGATGGGCAAGACGGCCGCCGGGGCGGTCTGGCTCGATGAGGGGATGCTGAGCCCTTACGATTACTGGCAGTTCTGGCGGAACACCGAGGACGCCGATGTCGGCCGCTTCCTCAAGCTGTTCACGCTGTTGCCGATGGACGAGATCGCCCGGCTCGAGGCTTTTGCCGGCGCCGAGATCAACGAGGCCAAGAAGACGCTCGCCACGGAGGCGACGGCGCTGATGCACGGCCGCGAGGCGGCGGACGTCGCCGCCGAGACGGCTCGGAAAACCTTCGTGGAGGGCACCGTCGCGGCGGATCTGCCGACCGTCACCGTCTCGGCCGACCTGCTCGATGCCGGCATCGGCGTGCTCACCGCCTTCGGGCCGGAATACGCCCGGCTCCTGCCCTCGACGAGCGAGGCGCGGCGGCAGGTGAAGAGCGGGGGCCTGCGCGTCAACGACGTCCAGGTCAGCGACGAGCGCTCCGTGCTGCGCGCCGCCGACATGAAGGACGGCGTGATCAAGCTGTCCTTCGGCAAGAAGAAGCACGTGCTGCTGCGGAAGGGCTGAGGCGAAGAGCCCTTCAGCGCTCCGGCTGGCCGTTGGCGGAGGCTTCCCCCGAGCCTCCCCCCGCGCCGAAGAGTTGGCGCAGGAAGCCCGGCGCGACGGCCGAGAGCGGGTTCACGCTCACCGTCGGCTTGGCGATCGGACCCGAGACGGCGAAGTTGACGCCGAACAGGCCTTCGTTGCGGTCGCCGCCGAGCAGCGGGCCGACCACGGGGATCTGCGCCACCACGTTGTTCAGGGCGTAGAGCGGCACGAAGGTGCCGTCGATCTGGGTGCGCTCCTTGGCGGTGTCGAGCCAACCGCCCATGGTGAAGCCCATCGCCGCGTTCGAGATCGCCGCGTCGCGGAACGTCACCCGTGCGCCGGCGCGGGAGAAGTTCGCGCGCATGCGGTCGAAGCCGACGTCGTTGGCGGCGGCGACCCGGCGGCCGCGTGCGTCGACGGCGTCGCCCGCGGCCGGTCCGGAGGCCATGATCCGCGACAGGGCCGGCTCGTCGCGCAGCACGAAGTTCGTGATCTTCACCACGCCCGCCTGCGGCCCGTCGTTGAGGAACAGGTCGAGGTCGAGCTTGCCGCCGTACATCCGCTTGTAGACGTCGAAGAAGCGCAGCGTCGCGCCGGAATCCTCCGAATCGAGGGCGAGCAGCGGCTGGCCGCGCTCGGGCCGGATCGTCGCGCTCAAGGGGGCGCTGCCGAAGCGGCCCTTGATCTGCGCGCTGCGCACGTCGCCGTCGCGCATGGTCATCTTGAGGTTGGCGCCGGTCAGCGCCTCGCCGTTGAAGCCGGTGAGGATGTTGAGGGCGATGTCCGCCTCGACGTCCTTGCCGTCCTTGTCCTTGCCCTTCTTCGAGTCCGAGCTGGTCAGCGACTTCAGGAAGGGGCGGGCATCGGCCACCGCGCCCTTCACCGAGACCTTGTAGACGCTGCCGGTGCGGTCCACCGAGACGCGCATGTCGTCGCCCGGTGAGAGCTTAAGGCTGGTGATGTCGGCCCGGTCGAAGCCGCCCTCGGCGGTGATCGCGACGCTGCCGCGGACCAGCGTCGGCGCGGCGTCGAGGGCGATGTCGCGCAGTTCCGAGCCGCCGGAGGCGGTCTCGACCAGAGTGAAGCCGAGCTTGCCCGGCTTGCCGGCGGCCTTCGACCAGCCCGGCAGCACGCCGTCGATGCCGGCCTTGGCGAGGTCCGCCTCGATCCGGATCGGCGGCTTTCCGGGGCCGGGGCGGCCGATCGGCACGGTGATCCGCGCCGGGATCGGCCCCGTCAGCTGCGGCGCGACGGGGAGCCCCTTCCTGGCGCGGAAGCTTTCGTCGAGAACGATCGTCACCAGCGCCTCGCCGGGCGCGCCGGGCTTGGGCTGCTTCAGGTCGATGGCGACGGGGGCGCCGAGCACCCGGCCGTCGCCCTTCATGACGAAGCCGCTGCGGTCGTAGTTCAGGGCGAAGTGCCCGGCCTCGAAGCGCTCCTTGCCGATGGCCTTGTCGACGAAGAGGTCGGACAGGGCTCCGCTCAGCGTGATCGGGATGTCGGCCAGATCCGGCACGTGCTTCAGGTTCAACGGGAAATCGATGCGGAGATCCGCATGGCCCTTCACGGTGCCGGGATCGATGTCGGTGCCCGTGAGCCCCTTGAACATCTTGGTCTGTAGCAGCGCCGCGACCGCGTCGGCGCCGCCGCCGAGGCGCAGGCCGATCTGGGCCATGATCCGGCCGGGCTGGGGATCCCGGATCACGAACGAGCCGTCGCTGACGCCGAGGGCGCGGTTGTCGGCCATGCGGATGTCGGCGGTGGCGCCGGTGATCGTCGTGGTGCGGCCGGTGATGGTGCCCGTCACCTTGCCGCGGCTCAGCGGCGGCGCGTCCTTCGAGACGGTGAGCCCCGCCTGCGACACGGCGAAGGCGATGTTCAGCGCCTGGTCGGGCATCGGATCGCCCTTCGTGGCCGCCGCGACCTCGGCCCCGCTCATGTCGATGGTGATGTCGGTGGTGTCGACCTTGCCCGCGCGCAGGTAGTCGACGAGGTAATTGCGCACGCCCGGCGCGATGTGCTCGGGCCAGAGCCGCAGGGCGAGCCGCCCTTCGGTGTCGGAGGCGGCGATGTGCAAGGTCACGCCGTCGTCGTCGGCCGTGGTGCCGATCGTGCCGGAGACGCGCCCGTCGAGCCCCTCCCCCTTCAGCGCGAGGGTGTCGATGCTGATGCCGCCGGCCCGGCCGGTGAGGTGGCCCTCGATCTCGCCGATCTTGACCGGCGGATCGCTCGCCGCCGCGCCGCGCATCACCGCGTCGCGGCCGCCGAAGCGGAAGGTCCAGTCGCTGTTGGAGCCCGTCGGGCTCTGGGCGAAGGCGCCCTCCAGCTGCGCGCTGTTGCCGGCCCCGGCATAGACCAGGGAATCGAGCTTGAGGGCGCGATGCGCCTCGTCCCAGCTCACGGCGGCGTTCAGCGTCTCGATGGTGACCGGGTTGAAGTCCTTCTCCTCGATGAGGAGGTTGCCGGCGCTGGAGTGGATCCCGGCCTTCATGGTCTCGATCCGGCCCTGATCGATCGCGACGTCGGCGGAGGCCGAGAGCTTCAGGTCGGTCTCGACGGGCAGCTTCGAGAGGCCGCCGAGCAGGAGCATGTCGGTGACGGGCAGGTCGTCGAGGGTGATGGTGCCGGTGCGCTTGCCGCCGCCCTCTTCGTGCAGGTTGCCGCCGAAGCGCCACTCGCCGTGCGGGCCGTCGATGCGCAGCTCGAAGATGCGGGCGTCGCGCACCGCGTCGCGCCGGAACAGGCCGTTGACGCGCTCGAACACCGCGCGCTCGCGGGCCGAGTCGTCGATCAGGGTCAGGCGGCCGTTGGTGATCCGCGCCCGGTCCAGCGCGCCGACGACGCCGGCCGAATCGAGCACGACGCCGAAGATCGAGGCGACGGCGGCCGAGAGCGGCGAGACGGTGCCGCGGGCGGCGTCGACGCTCGGCAGGGTATGGGGCTTGGCCGCGCCCTCCTGCGAGGGCGACGAGGCGGCGAAGGCGATCGAGCCGTCGCCGTGCACGAGGGCCGTCATCCGCAGGTCGCGGAATTCGATGGAGCGCGGCTGCACCGAGAGGCGCAGCAGGCCCCAGGTGTCGATGCTGACGACGGCGAGCGGCGCGCGCACCACCAGCGCCCCCTCCGGGTTGAACACGTCGAGCCCCGCCACGCGCAAGGCCAGGGAATTCTCGGAATCGAGTTCGAGCGCACTGTCCTTGAGGTCGACCCGCCAGCCCGGGCCGATGCTGCCGGCGAGGCTGGCCGCGACCCGCTCGGACATGCCGTCGATCCGCAGCGGTCCCTGGGACAGGCGGTAGACGGCGAGGCCGCCGCCGAGGCCGAGCACGAGGACCAGTGCGAACGCGGTCCAGAAGCAGGACTGGCGGACGCGGCCGGACGCCGTGCGCCCGCGCTCCAGCGGAGCGCATCGCGGCGCCGCCTCGCCGGTCACCGCCTCCTTGAGGAGCGAGTGGGCCGTTTCCTGGTCCATCAATCCTTCGCCGCTGGATCGGCCTACGCGCCCGGGTTAATCGAGCGATACGCCTTGGGCTGTCGCGTCTGTCGGCGTGGCGCGCCGCAACTCTGGCGCGCGGTCCCGAGGCACACCATCAATCAGCCGAAAGGAAGGCATGATGCCTCTCGAACAGGGTCAAACTGCTCCCGATTTCAGCTTAGCCGGCGCAGGAGGCGAGACGATCGCCCTCGATGGCCTCAAGGGCCGCAAGGTCGTGCTGTATTTCTATCCGAAGGACGACACCAGCGGCTGCACCCTGGAGGCGCAGGGCTTCAACGCGCTCGGCGACGCCTTCGCCGAGGCCGGCGCCACGGTGGTCGGCGTCTCCCCCGATTCGGTGAAGAGCCACGACAAGTTCCGCGCGAAATACGGGCTGACCTTCCCGCTCGCCTCCGACGAGGCCAAGGGCATGCTCGAGGCCTACGGCGTCTGGGTCGAGAAGAGCATGTACGGGCGCAAGTACATGGGCGTCGAGCGCACCACGATGCTGATCGACGCGGAAGGCCGGATCGCCCGGATCTGGCCGAAGGTGAAGGTGCCGGGCCATGCCGAGGAGGTGCTGGAGGCGACCCGCGCGCTCGGCTGAGGCGCCCGATCCTTTCGGTGGCGAAGGGCGCGCTTTTCCCCTTCCTTAACCTTGACGCTGTGTGGTGGGCGCACCTGGCTTTCCGGTTCGGGCTGCATGCGACCCATCCCAACATCGACTATTCCGGGGGCCGACACGTCCCGGCGGCGCGGACGTCCGGGCGACCCTGCGGCATCGCGGCGCGGGAGCCGGCTCGTTCCGGTGCTGGCGGTGGCGCTCGCCGCGAGCACGATCTGGTCCGGGGCCACGAGCTACTACATCGTGTTCCACGACGAGATGCTCGGCCGCTTCTTCGGTCAGGTGCGGGCAGTGCAACTCGCCTACGAGGCGCAGGTCGGCGCGCTTCAGACCCAGGTCGAGCGTTCGGTCTCCGAGCGCGTGCGGACCCGCGAGGGCTTCGAGGGCCGGATCGCGGCGCTCGCCGAGCGGCAGGTGCTGATCGAGAAGCGGCAGGGCGTGCTCGCCGGACTCGGTGCGATCGAGCCCGAGACCACGGGCTCGATCCCGGCCGCGCCGGCGCCGGAACAGGCCCCGGCCGCACAACCCCAAAAGCCGTTCCCGACACCCGGCGAACCCGGCGGCGCCTTCGACCTGCGCATGCGCGGGGGCGACCGCGTGGAGGTGCCCGAGCACCGGCTCGACCGTCATATCGCCGGCCTCGACGGGCGGCTCGATCGTCTGGCGCAGCGGCAATCGCAGGTGCTCGGCGACATCGCCGCGAAGGCGATGCGCAACGCCGCCCGCTTCCGCAGCGCGATCCTGCAGGCCGGCCTCGATCCGGGCCGTTTCGACCGGCCCGAGCGCGGCGTCGGCGGCCCGCTGGTTCCTCTGAGCGGCGACGCCTTCGATCGCGCGCTGGCCGAGGCCCAGCGCTCGGCCGACGACGAAAGGCGGCTGCGCCGGAGCGTGTCCGCCCTGCCCTTCCGCCGGCCGCTGGCCGAAGAGGCCGTCTTCACCAGCGAATTCGGCCCCCGGTTCGACCCGTTCACCCGCGGGCTCGCCATGCATACCGGGCTCGACATGCGGGCCGATCTCGGCACCGCCGCCCGCGCGACGGCGGCCGGCCGTGTCACGGCGGCGGAATATGGCGGCGGCTACGGCAACATGGTCGAGATCGACCACGGCCAGGGCTTCGTCACGCGCTACGCGCATCTGGCGAGCTATGGGGTCTCACCGGGACAGCGGGTCGAGGCCGGCGCCGTCATCGGCCGGGTCGGCTCGACGGGACGCTCGACCGGCAACCACCTGCATTACGAGGTCCGGATCGACGGGCAGCCCGTCGATCCGGAGCGCTTCCTGAGGGCGGGCGCCACCCTCACCGGAGAGGCTGCGGACACCGCGCCGGGCCAGGACGGTCTGGCGGCCGGATCCTGGGTCGCCTGGTCGAAGGCCCAGTTGCAGAAGCTGGCTCGGCCGCAATAGGCCTCGTCGGCTTCGACACGATCAGTCGATGTCCTCGACGTTCTCCGTCGCCCCGTAGAGCCGTTGGGCCAGCGAGGCCTCGATGAACGGGTCGATGTCGCCGTCGAGCACCTCGTCCGGGTCGGTCGACTGCGTGCCGGTGCGCAGGTCCTTCACCAGCTGATAGGGCTGCAGCACGTAGGAGCGGATCTGGTGGCCCCAGCCGATATCGGTCTTGGAGGCCGCCTCGGCGTTGGCCTTCTCTTCCCGCTTCTTCAGCTCGGCTTCGTACATGCGGGCGCGCAGCATGTTCCAGGCGGTCGCCCGGTTCTTGTGCTGCGAGCGCTCCTGCTGGCACGCCACCACGATCCCCGTGGGGTTGTGGGTGATGCGCACCGCCGAGTCGGTGGTGTTGACGTGCTGGCCGCCCGCGCCCGACGAGCGGTAGGTGTCGATGCGGCAGTCCGATTCCTTGATCTCGATCTCGATCCGGTCGTCGATCACCGGATAAACCCAGACCGAGGCGAAGCTGGTGTGCCGCCGCGCGCTCGAATCGTAGGGCGAGATCCGCACCAGCCGGTGCACGCCGGACTCGGTCTTGAGCCAGCCATAGGCGTTGTGGCCCTTGATCAGGAGCGTCGCGCCCTTGATCCCGGCCTCTTCGCCGTCCGACCACTCGACGATGTCGACCTTGTACTTCCGGCGCTCGGCCCAGCGGCCGTACATGCGCTGGAGCATGTTGGCCCAGTCCTGGCTCTCGGTGCCGCCGGCGCCCGCATGGACTTCGAGATAGGTGTCGAAGCCGTCGGCCTCGCCCGAGAGCAGCGTCTCGACCTGCCGGCCGGCCGCTTCCTTCTCGACGGCCTTGATCGTGGCCTCGCCCTCGCGGATGGAGGCGTCGTCGCCCTCCATCTCACCGAGTTCGATCAGCATCGCCCCGTCGTCGAGATCCTGCTCGAGCTTGCGGATGGCGCTGACGGCCTCGTCGAGTTGCTGGCGCTCGCGCATGACCTTCTGCGCGGCTTCGGCGTCGTTCCACAGCTCCGGATTCTCCGAAGCGGCGTTCAGCTCCGCGAGGCGTTTGTCGACTGTATCCCAGTCAAAGATGCCTCCTCAGCAGTCCTATAGACTGCTTGGCGGCATCCGAGGCCTGCTCGATCTCGGCGCGCATCTGGTGTGAAACTCGATTGTCGGTGTGAGCGGGGGTGATAGCGAGCGCTCCGGGCGGTGTAAACCGTCGGTGCTCGGCACCGCGCCGCCCGCACCACGCAAGTCGGCCGGGCGCGACTGGGAAGGACGATTGAGACGCCCGCCGAGAGGTAGTAACGTGCCTACATCGATTGGCCCATGCGAGGCGTCGCGATGACCGTCACGACCATGTCCAGCCGTGAGCTCAATCAGGACGTCAGCCGCGCCAAGAAGGCAGCCAAGACCGGGCCCGTGTTGATCACCGATCGCGGAAAGCCCTCTCACGTGCTGCTGAGCATCGAGGCGTATCAGCGGCTGACCGGACAGAGGCGGAGCATCGCCGACGCCCTGGCGATGACCGATCACGCGGATGTCGCCTTCGATCCGCCGCGCGTGGAGATCGGGACGCGGCCGGCCGACCTGCTGTGATGTACGTCCTCGACACCAACGTCGTGTCCGAGTTGCGAAAAGTGCGGCTCGGGAAGGCGAATGCGAACGTCGTGGCGTTCTTCGAGACCGTCGATGCCGGCGATCTCTTCGTCTCGGCCATCACGATCCTGGAGCTGGAACTCGGCGTCCTCACGATCGAGCGCCGGGATACCGCCCAAGGCGCCCTGCTTCGCTCCTGGCTCGAACAGCAGGTGCTGCCCGAGTTCGCGGATCGGACGCTGGCGATCGATACGGCCGTAGCGCGGCGCTGTGCCCGGCTGCACAGTCCCGACAGGCGAAGCGAGCGCGACGCCCTGATCGCGGCGACCGCGCTCGTTCACGGCATGACGGTCGTCACCCGCAACGTCGCGGATTTCCATCCGACCGGCGTCCCGCTGCTCGATCCCTGGAACGGATGAAAAGGGGCGAGTGCGGACCGCAATCATCGCGAGCGAAGGGGGCGATCTAAGGGCGTTGCATTCGTCATCGCCTCATAATGATGCCGCTGAGGGGACAGAACTATGTCTAGCAACACAGATATCACAAGAAACGAGCGTGTTGCTATTTTAAAGAATATAATAAATAAGCCGATTATATCTAATAGCGACGTGATAGATTTGATGCGAGCTTCTAGGAGTATTGACGTAGATTATGCAAAAATTTCCAACGAATTAGTTCCAGATTCAGGGGTTTTTTTGAACTCAAAGCATATGGAGCAGTTTGTTTCTGCTGATATCTCAGATGATTTTGTCATAGAGGAGGTAAGAAAGCAAAAATCATATTTCAAGAGATTGCAAGATTTACTTCCAGAATTTTCGCAATAATTTAAATTTGAACGAGACGAGCAAATTTTGTCATTCATGGAAATTATTGACGATTGCCATCATGATTTTTGGATTATTCAAGGGTCAAATAGGCGTGATAAGTCGCGACGGCAAGCAATCGAGGCGATCGATCTAGCGCGGCAAAAATTTTCTGAATTAATTGGGGCGCTAGGAGATGCAAAAACCTTTGTTGATATTGAATACAATAATCTTCGTCGACTGGTCTTCGAGGAGTCTCATCTTTCCCAGTCGCCCCACATGAATTTTGATAATCTAGTTGTAGAAATAAAATTTGCTTACGGCGTAATTGATCTTTGTGCAATACGTGCTCGGGAAGATGGGGAATTCTTGATACTGTCAGACTCAAAATTTCGTACTCATGTTGTCGAAACCGCTTATACAATGTCTTTATATTATTCAGGGCCGCCATTTCGAACGACGCCTGGATCAAACTTTTCTGCCTGTGCTAGCGTGTTATTCGAAATTGTCAGTGGAAAATCTGATGTGAGTTTGGCTGGTGCGATAAATAGATTTGCAAGAAGCAAAGAGAAGCAAGGGCACGATAATTACAATGCAGAATCTGAAGGTAATGACGACGTTGCTCTGCAAAGCAATAACTTTAGGTCAGTGAATCTGCCGATAATTCAATTGGCTAATGAGTATATTCGATACACAAATATGCCGGGTGTGCCAACTTCATCAAGTGAAGCCAAAATGGTAGTCTGGAAACTGTGGCAGAGAATGATATCTCTGAGCGAGGATTCAAAGAAGAAATTTGGGCCGTTCGTAGAAAACACTGAGATTAACCCCTCTCTTGATGCAAAAGATCGTATAAAAGAATATGATAGATTGCGCTTGGAGATGAAAAAGCTTGTGATTTCCTTGGGAAGGTCTCGCCGTGAGGATCCCGCCGACGATTGACAGCAATTCATAGCTAGCGCCCAAATCGCGTCAACCGCGTGCCGTGAGAGTTTGTAAAAGAAGGCCGTCGTCGCAGCGTAGCTCAGCGGAAAGAGCACTCGCTTCCTACGTACAGCAATGTGCGGGCGAGAAGGTCGCAGGTTCGAGTCCTGCCGCTGCGTCGACTACCAGCAAATGTCGATCCTGGACACGGCCTCCTGAAATGCCTTCTCGCAACTGAAGATTCCGAAAGAGCTCGAACTGTGCCGATCCCGCGTGCGTAAAGCCGCTCGCCCGCGCCGTGGCGAGCGCCTTCGCCTGTTTCACACGCCCGGTCTCGATGCGTTCCGCCTCACGCTCACCGGCCAGCTCCTGCTCGGCCGGATATTTTCGGTCTGGAACCTCATCGCCTATGCCGTGGACATCGCCGTCGCAGCAGGGGTTGATCGTGCAGGGCAGAGGCGATGACGCCGCGCGTTGAAAACCCAGCCGATTCGGTGAGCCCGAAGCCAACTCCGGCATCCGTCGACGATCCTGACCGGATCGGACACGGCTTAGGAGAATATAGGAATATTAGCTGATTTGCGTCGCGCTCGTCAAGCTCGTTTTCGCGCACGTGCGAAGTGAGGCGGAGTCGGCCGGGACAAGCGACCGTGGGACGCCCTGGGACAGGCGGGACGAGCGTCCCGCTCGTCCGCTGATCCGAACGCTGCGCGGCCTCAGGCCGGCTCGCCGACGAACGCTCCTTCCAGGGCCTTTCCGATCAGCGCCCGCGTCTCGGCTACGCCGTAGAGCGCGATGAACGAGCCGAAGCGCGGTCCCTGCGCCTCGCCGAGCAGCACGTTGTAGATCGAGGCGAACCAGGTCTTGGCCACCCCCGGCCGCCCATCGGGACTCTTCGACTTGCCCGAGAGATCGGGGAAATGCCGCCGCCCCACCTCGTAGACCACGGCCTGCAACGCCTCCGGATCGGCCGAGCCTTCGTGCTGGCCAAGCGCCTCGGCGAGGTCGCGAAAAGCCGCAGTCTCCTCCTCGGAGGGCGCGCGGTACTGCTTCTGCGGGCGCACGAAATCGCGATAATAGGCGAGCGCCCGGTCGACGAGCGCGGCGAGGCGTGGATGCGTCCCGGGCCCGACATCGGGCGCGTAGCGGCGGATGAAGCCCCAGAGCACGTCGGGCGTCTCGGCATTGGCCACGGAGACCAGGTTGAGCAGCATGGCGAAGCTGATCGTCGTGCCGGCGGCGTCGATCGCCTCCGGTGCCGGCGGCGCGCCGGCATGCAGGTGCCAGATCGGGTTGCCGAGGCGCAGCTTCGCGTCCTGCCGCGGGTAGCGGCCGAGGAAGTTGTCGTACTCGTCGACGTTGCGCGGAATCACGTCGAAGAACAGGCGCTTGGCCTCGCGCGGCTTGTTGTACATGAACAGCGAGAGCGAATCCGGCGTGCCATAAGCGAGCCACTCGTCGATGGTCAGGCCGTTGCCCTTCGACTTCGAGATCTTCTGGCCGTTCTCGTCGAGGAAGAGTTCGTAGTTGAAGCCCTCCGGCGGCTCGGCGCCGAGGGCCTGCGCGATCTTGCCCGAGAGCTTCACGGAATCGATCAGGTCCTTGCCGGCCATCTCGTAATCGATGCCGAGCGCGACCCAGCGCATCGCCCAGTCGGGCTTCCATTGCAGCTTCACGTGGCCGCCGGTGACCGGCGTCTCGTAGCCCTCGCCGGTGGCCGGATCGCGCCAGACGATGGTGCCGGCGGACGGCCTGACCTCGTCGATCGAGACCTGCATGACGTGGCCCGTCACCGGGTGGATCGGCAGGAACGGCGAGTAGGAGGCCGAGCGCTCGGCCCTGAGCGACGGCAGCATGATCGCCATCACCGCCTCGTAGCGGTCGAGCACGAGACGCAGCGTGTCGTCGAACAGCCCCGCCTCGTAGCACGCGGTCGCCGAGCGGAATTCATAGTCGAAGCCGAAGGCGTCGAGGAAGCGGCGCAGCTCCGCGTTGTTGTGCGCGCCGAAGCTGTCATGGGTGCCGAAGGGGTCGGGCACCCGGGTCAGCGGCAGGTTCAGCGCCTTTGCCAGCAGGTCCTGGTTCGGCACGTTGGTCGGCACCTTGCGCAAGCCGTCCATGTCGTCGGAGAACGCGATCAGCCGCGTCGGCACGCTGTCGTTGGTCAGGACGCGGAAGGCGTGGCGCACCATCGAGGTACGGGCGACCTCGCCGAAGGTGCCGATATGCGGCAAGCCCGACGGGCCGTAGCCGGTCTCGAACAGCACTTCGGATTTCGGCTTGCGCTCCAGCCGCGCCACGAGCTTGCGCGCCTCCTCGAACGGCCAGGCGGCGGCCGTGGCGGCGGCGTCGAGGATGTCGGGGTCGAGGGCGAGCGGGGCGGTCATGATCGGGGGCTTGAGCGAGGAAGCAGGAGCGCCGACGGGCGGGCCGGCGCGAGGGGCCGCACCCTATGGACCGGCTCCGGGCCGGTCAACGCGAGGGATCAGAGCCGTGCCCGATCCATCCGGATCGGATCCCGGCTCTGGTTTTTCGGTTTTGTCGCGCTCTCTTTCGACGAACCGGCAACCACTTCGGCGGAGAGCGCTCTAGAACGGACTGACCGGGAAGAACCGCAAGTAGATCTCCGCGTACTTGCCGTCGTCCCAGACCCGCTGGAGCGCATCGTCTAGGGCGCGGGAGAGCGCGGCGTCCTCCGTCCGGGTCACGAGGCCGATCCCCTCGCCGAAGTAGCGGTTCTCCAGATAGTCGCCGCCGATGAACGCGCAGCAGCGCTCGGAATCCTGGCCGCCGATCCAGAGGGCGAGGTTGAGGCCGTCGGCGAAGAGGTAGTCGACCTCCCCCCGCTTCAGGGCAGCTTCCGCCGCCGCGAGATCGGGGAAGGGTTTCAGCGCCGCGCCGGGGAAGAACGCGGTCACGTAGGCCGCGTGCGCGCTGCTCTCGATCGCGCCGACGCTCTTGCCGGCGAGAGCCTGGGTCGAGGGGGCCGGCAGCCCCTTGTCGGTCCGGGCGACGAATCGTGCCGGCCAGCGGAAATAGGGGCGTGTCGCCAGGAAGCGGCTGCGCAAGCCCGCCGTCAGCGGGATCGCTGCGGCGACCACGTCGCCCTGCTTGTCGTTCAGCGCATCGAGCAGCGTATCGAAGCGCCGCGCCTGGACCGTGCAGGTCACGGCGAGCCGGTCGCAGACCGCGCGCGCCAGCTCCACCGAAAAGCCGGTCGGATTGCCGTCCGGTCCCGCGAAATGCAGCGGCGGAAACTCGTCGTCCGTCAGGAAGCGGACGGCCCGTCCGAGTTGCGGCGCCTCGACTCGTTCGCCGCGGGCGCGCGGATTCCAGAAGTTCGGGATCGCGACGCCGGGCGTGGCCGCCGGCGCCGGATCCTGCGCCAGCGCCCGATCCGCCACACCGGCGAGGAGTGTCGTCGCGGCTAGGCAGAGACCCACAGCTAGCCGCAGCCGGGGCCTTGACCCGAAGGCGGAAATTCGTCGGCAATGCGCGTGTGAAGAAGAGGTCTGGCTCACTCTTGCTTCCTAGCACGTCTGCGAGTCCCTGCGAGTGGCGAGCGAAGCGGAGAGCGGATCGGCAAGGGGAGCGGCAAGTCGGCTATCCCTGCCGCCCGAGATCGGCTTCCTGCTGGATGCCGGCGTCCCCCATGCCACGCTCGCCCAGGCAGCCGCCCTCGCCCGCGCCTGCGGAACCGACGCCGCGACGGTCCTCGTCAATCGCGGGCTGATGGACGAGGACCTGTTCTACCGTGCCCTCGCACGGACCTTGGGCACGGTGTTCCTCGAACGTGTCTCTCTGGACGAGACCGCGCGCTATCCGCAGATCCTCGAAGTCGGCGCGGCACCGCTTGCGACCGGCTCGGCGCAGTCGCTCGTCGTGGCGCCGCGCGGCGCGGCCATCGCGCGATTGATCGCAGGATATGCGCGCTTGGCGCCGCCGCCGGCCATCACGTCGCCGCGCCGGCTGCGGCTCGCCGCCTTCGAACGGTTCGCGGAGACGATCGCCGACGAGGCCGCCAACGATCTGGCGCGGCACTACCCGGAATGGTCCTGCACACCCGGCCCGGCCTGGCCGAGTCTCTGCCTCTTCGGGCTGGTCTTCCTGCTGTTCCTCATGGCCGGCCGGCTACCCGACACGATCGGTTTTGGACTGATCGCGCTCGGCCAGTGCTCCGTGCTGGGCATGCTGGCGCTCCGCCTCGCCGCGGTGACGGTCCCCGCGCGCACCGAGCCCGCCGCCGGTGCACGCCGGCTCGCGGATCGCGCGTTGCCGACCTACACGGTCCTGGTCGCGCTCTACCGCGAAGCCGTGATCTTGCCGCGGCTGATCCACACCTTGGCGCGGCTCGACTATCCGGAGGCCAAGCTCGACATAAAGATCCTGATCGAAGCCGACGACGGCGAGACGGCCGCGGCGTTGCGCGCGGCGGTGTTGCCGGCCCGCTTCGAGGTCGTCGTCGTTCCGCCCGGTCTACCCCGCACCAAGCCGCGGGCACTCAATGTCGGATTGCCGCTGGCGCGCGGCGAGTTGCTCGTCGTCTTCGATGCCGAGGATCAGGTCGATCCCGGCCAGCTTCGCGAGGCGGCGAGCCGGTTTGCGGACGAGCCCCCGTCGACCGCCTGCCTCCAGGGGCGGCTCGTCATCGACAACTGTGCCGAGAGCTGGCTGACTCGGCTGTTCGCGATCGAGTATGCCGGCCTCTTCGACGTGCTGCTGCCGGCCTTGACGGCGTGGCGGATGCCGACGCCTCTCGGCGGCACCTCGACGCATTTCCGCACGCGGGTGCTGCGGGAACTGCACGGTTGGGACGCCTGGAACGTGACGGAGGATGCCGATCTCGGCATCCGGCTGGCGCTGGCGGGCTATCGCGTCGGCGACCTGCCGAGCCCGACCTTCGAGGAAGCCCCCAAGACGCTGCGTGCCTGGCTGCGCCAGCGGACTCGCTGGCTCAAGGGCTTCATGCAGACGAGCTTCACCCATGGACGCCGTCCTCTCGACGTGGTCCGCAGGCTGGGGCTGCTCGATAGCCTGTGTGCGGTGGCGGTCGTGCCGGGCACGGTCCTCTCGGCTCTGCTCTACCCGCTCCTGACGATCTGGCTGGGGATCGAGTGGACGGCTCTCGACGCGAAGCCCGGTGCGGGGCTGATCGCGCATCTCACCGGAGCCGGGGCGCTGGTGGTCGCTTCCGCGGGCTTCGTCGCCATGTGGCTTCCCGGTGCCGTCGGCTGCCTTCGGCGCGGCTGGCCCAATCTATTGATCTTCGCCGCCTTGATGCCGATCTACTTCGCCCTCGTCAGCATCGCCGCATGGCTGGCGGTCTTCGAACTCGCCCGGCATCCCCATCGCTGGAACAAGACCGAGCACGGCCTGTCGCGCACCTCCCGCAGCGGCGCGCTGCATCTGAAGCGCCGGCGGGGGCCATGAGCCGGCTTCGCAAAAGTGCCTCGCGGCTCTGCGTCGAAAGCCTGCGAACCAGCAAAAAGAGTCAGATCCGACCGGCCAGCTCCTTCGCCGTCTCCTGCGGCGTCCGTTGAAGATTGAGCGCGCCGACGAAATCGTTGCGGCCATCCATGATGTAGACCAGCGCGGTGTGCTCCATGACGTAGTCGCCGTCCTTGCCCTCGACCTTGCGGGAATAGCCGCGATAGGCCTTCACCGCCGCCGCGACCTGCTCCGGCGTTCCGGTCAACCCGGTGATGCGCGGGTCGAAGCTCGACAGGTAGGTCTTGAGGGTCTCCGGCGTGTCGCGCTCGGGATCGACGGTGACGAAGGCGACCTTCAGCTTGTCCGCTTTCGGTCCGAGGGCGGCGAGCACGTCGCTGATCTGCTGCAGCGTCGTCGGGCACACGTCGGGGCAATGGGTGAAGCCAAAGAACACGAGATGCGTCGCCCCGGCGAAATCGCGCTCGGTGACGGTCCTACCCTCCTGGTTCACCAGGGTGAAGGGTCCGCCGACGGCGCTCCTAACCGCCTGGTCGTTCTTCGGCGTGAGGTACATCACCGCGCCCGCCGAGAGCGCCACCAGGCCGGCGGTGAAGGCGAGCAGGATCAGGAGAGCGCGAGGCTTGGCGATCATGGTAGCAGTCCGACGATGAGGGACGCACCTCTACCCGCGGCGGCGACGGAACGCCAAGGCCCGCCTCATGCGTCCGGTCGACCCTCGCCCGAGCCGCTCAGATCGCCAGCCGATCCTGCCCGCTCTCGACGATGACCCCCGCCTCGCGGCGCCCGAGCGCTTCGCCCACCATCAGGATCGCCGGACCCTCAAAGCCGGCGGCCTCAATCCGCGCGGCGAGGTCGGTGGCGGTGCCGGTGACCGTGGCCTGTTCGGGCCGGGTCGCATTGAAGACCACGAGGGCCGGCGTCGTGGGGGCGAGTCCCTCGGCGATGGCGCGTTCCAGCAGCACGCCGAGGGTGCGCTTGGGCATGTAGACCACGGTGGTGACGCTCGGATCGGCCAGCGCCCCCCAGTTCAGGTCCTCGGGGAGCGCGCCGCGGCGGTCGTGACCGGTGACGTATTGCAGGCGGCGCGCGGCGTCACGGTGCGTCAGCGAGATGCCGAGCGAGGCGGCGGCACCCTGGGCGGCGGTCACGCCCGGCACGACGGCGCAGGGAATGCCGGCCAGACGGCAGGCGTCGATCTCCTCGCCGGCGCGACCGAAGACGAGCGGGTCGCCGGATTTCAGGCGAACCACCTGCTTACCGGCCTTCGCCAGCGAGACCATCAGCGCGTTGATATCGTCCTGGCGGCAAGATGGCCCGTGCCCGGTCTTGCCGACGAGCATGGTGCGGGCCTCGCGGCGGGCATAATCGAGGATCTCGGGGGCGACGAGGTCGTCGTAGAGGATGACGTCGGCGTTGCGCAGGGCACGCAGCGCCTTGAGGGTCAGCAACTCGGCATCGCCCGGCCCCGCGCCGACGAGGGTCACCGCGCCGCCCTTCGGGGCCGCCTCAGCCTGGCCCAGGAGCTCTTCGAGGTCTGTCTCGGTCGGCGCCCGATCGGGCTCGGCGAAGGCGCGGTCCGTGAACCGCTCCCAGAAGCCGCGACGTTCGGAGAAGCCGTGGAAGCGGCCGGTGACGGCCTCGCGCCAGTCGCGCGCCGCCCCGACCCAGCGGGCGAACCCACGCGGCAGCATCGCCTCGATGCGGGCGCGCACGGTCTGCCCGAAGACGGGGGCGGCCCCCTCGGTGGAAATGCCCACCACCAGCGGCGAACGGTTGACGATGGCGCCGAACTTCACGTCGCAGAGATGCGGCCGGTCGACGGCGTTGACGATCGCCCCGGTTTTCCGTGCCTCGGCGACGAAGGCGATGCAGTCGTCCTCATCCTCCATCGCGCCGATGGCGAAGGCCGCGCCCGCCAGATCGGCCGGCGTCCAGGCGCGGTGATGCAGGGTCACGGAGCCGGCGGCGATATTGCCTGGCACGGCAAGCAATTCCTCGCTCGGCTCGGGGGCGTAGACATCGACGTTTGCCCCGGCGGCGGCGAGCAGCTTCACCTTCCAGGGCGCGCCGCCGTTCGAGCCGGCGAGCACCGCGCGCTTGCCCTGCAGCGGCACGAAGACGGGCAGCACCGCCAGCGGCTCGAGGCCGGCGGAGCGGGTTTCGCGTGGCTGACGGGGCGTGCTCATCGCGGAAAGCGTGGGTCTCGACATCGTGACGGTCCCGAACCTGACCTCACGCGGCGTCGCGCGCAAGCGCCGGGGCGAGCAGCTTGCGGATCTCTGGGATGCACGAGCCGCAATTCGTGCCGGCCTTGCAGGCCGCGCCGACCTGTTCGACGGAGCCGGCGCCGGCCGCGATCGTCGCGGTGATGACGTCGAGGCCGACGCCGTGGCAGGCGCAGATCACCGGACCGGCCGACGCCGTCTGGGTCCGGCCGGAGAGCAGGCTGCGCCGATCGGCCGCCTCGATCTCGGGGGCCGCAAAAACCTGCTTGGCGAGTTCCCAGTCCGGCCGCCGCTCGCCCGTTTCGACGGCAAGGCAGGCCATGAGCCGGCCGTCGCGATAGGCCGCGAGCCGGTAGAGGGCCCGCGCATGGTCGGAATATTCGGCGAGTTCGTGCGCCGGAAACAGCCCGCGCAGCGCCATCGCGACTTCGCGAGAACCGTCCTGCGTCGCGAAGATCAGCCCCGAGCCGCCCTGCACCGTCGCGCGGGTCCACCACCAGCCGGAGGGGGCCGCCGTCGCCGCGCGGGTCAGCAGGTAGCCGCGCGAGCGATAGGCGACAGGCTCCATTGCGGCGGGCGTCGCCTTCAGCTCGGGCTGGCCGGAGACCGGATCGGGCGTGCCGCGCACCAGCGCCACGACGCGACCGTTGGAGGCGGTCATGTCGCTCCAGTGCATTGGCGCGAAGATGTCGCCAGGCCGCACGCCGTCGCTGATCGTCACCTCCAGGATCGCGCTGGAATTGGCCGTCGTTACCCGGGCGAAACCGCCCTCGGTCAGGCGATAGCGTGCGGCATCGTCGGGATGGATCTCCACGAACGGCACGGCACGGTGGGCGGAGAGACGCTGGCTCTTTCCGGTGCGCGTCATGGTGTGCCAGTGGTCGCGCACCCGGCCGGTGTTGAGGATCAGCGGATGCTCCGCGGTCGCCGGCTGGGCCAGGGCCGGCGGCTGCACGGCGACGAAGCGGGCGCGCTTGTCGAAGGTGTAGAAGCGCCCGTCGGCGAACATCCGCGCCCGGCCTTTTCGCGGATCCGGGCCGCGCTTCGTCAGCGGCCATTGCACGGGCGCCGTCGCGTCGTAGGCGCGGTCGCTGAGATCGGCGAGGCCGCCGATGTCGAAGTCGCGGGTGCCGTCGTTCTCGAAGGCCGACAGCGCGGCGTGCTCGCGGAAGATCTGCGCGGCGGAGGTGTAGGCGAAGGCCGCGCCGTGGCCGAGGCGCTTGGCGACATCGCTCATGATCGCCCAGTCGGCCCGGGCCGCGCCGGGAGCTTTCAGGAAGCGGCGCTGGCGCGAGATGCGGCGCTCGGAATTCGTGACCGTCCCGTCCTTCTCGCCCCAGGCCAGAGCCGGCAGCAGCACGGTCTTTTTCGCCGTCGCGCGCGCCGTGTCGCTCGTCGCGAGCACTTCGGAGACGACGTAGAGGTCGAGGCCGGCGATTGCCGCGCGGATCTCGTCGGCGCGCGGCATCGAGACGAGGGGGTTGGTGCCCATCACCCAGAGCGCCTTGATCTTGCCCCGCGCGATGGCCTCGAACATCGCCACCGCCTTCATGCCCTCGCCGGTGATGATGTTCGGCGCGCTCCAGAAGCGGCGGACCTTGTCGACCTCGTGATTGTCGAAATGCATGTGGGCGGCGAGCATGTTGGCGAGTCCCCCGACCTCGCGCCCACCCATGGCGTTGGGCTGCCCGGTCAGCGAGAATGGCCCCATACCCGGCTGCCCGATCCGCCCGGTGGCGAGGTGGCAGTTGATGATGGCGTTGCCCTTGTCGGTGCCCTGGGCCGACTGGTTCACGCCTTGGCTGAAGCAGGTCACGACCCGGCGGGTGCGGGTGAACAGCGCGAAGAACCGGCCGACATCGGCCTCGCTCAGGCCAGTCGCGGCGGCGGTAGCGGCGATGGTCGGGGCGATGGTGAGGGCCCGCTCCAGCGCCGCGTCGAAGCCGGCGGTGTGCTCGGCGACGTAAGCCCGGTCGACGGCGCCCTGCCCCGCCAGATGCACGAGGAGCCCCGAGAACAGGGCGGTGTCGCTGCCGGGCTTCAGCCCGAGATGCAGGTCGGCTTCCTCGCCGGTCTGGGTGCGGCGGGGGTCGATCGTGACGATCGTGGTGCCACGCTTGGCCTTTGCGTCGGCCATGCGGCGATAGAGGATCGGGTGGCACCAGGCGGTGTTCGATCCGACGAGGACCAGCAGGTCGGCCTCGTCGAGATCCTCGTAGCAGCCGGGCACGGTGTCCGAGCCGAACGCGCGGCGATGGGCCGCCACGGCGCTCGACATGCAGAGCCGGGAATTCGTGTCGACGTGGGGCGTTCCGAGAAAGCCCTTCGCGAGCTTGTTGGCGACGTAATAGTCCTCCGTCAGCAGCTGGCCGGAGAGGTAGAAGGCGATTGAATCCGGCCCGTGCTGTTCGGCGATTTTCTTAAGGCCGCCCGCCACCGTGCCGAGCGCGCCTTCCCAGGACACGCGCGCCCCGTCGACGATCGGGTGCAGCAGCCGGTCCTCGAAGCCGAGCGTCTCGCCCAGCGCCGAGCCCTTCGAGCAGAGACGGCCGAAATTCGCCGGGTGTTCGGTGTCGCCGGCGATGCCCGCCCCGCCCTGCCCGTCCGGGCTGGCCAGCACGCCGCAGCCGACCCCACAGTAGGGGCAGGTGGTTTTCACGACGGCGTCGGACGCGGGCACGGTCATGGCGTGAGCCTCGGCGGATTCTTGGTTTGCGGCAGCAAAAGTCGGGCCGGGCTGCCCGCGAAGCCCTCTCCCCTCTGTGGGAGAGGGTGCCTGCGGAGCAGGCGGGAGAGGGGGACGCGCTCGGGTTCATCCGGAAAGGGCGCTCTCCTCTCCCGACCCCTGCTGAAGCAGGGGCACCCTACCCCGCAGAGGAGAGTGGGAAGGTGCCCGGCTCAGTACACGTCCGCCTGATACCGCCCGCTCTTCTTCAGACCGGCGAGATAGGCCACGGCCTCGTCCGGCGACTTGCCGCCATGCTGGGCGGCGACATCGATGATCGCGCGCTCGACGTCCTTGGCCATGCGCTTGGCATCGCCGCAGACGTAGAAATGCGCGCCGCCCTCGAACCACTTCCAGAGATCGGCGCCGTTCTCGCGCATGCGGTCCTGGACGTAGGTTTTTTCCGAGCCATCGCGCGACCAGGCGAGCGAGAGGCGGTTGAGCACCTTTTGGTCCTTCAGGGCGTTCAGCTCGTCCTTGTAGAAGAAGTCCGAAGCCTGGCGCTGGTGGCCGTAGAACAGCCAGTTGCGGCCGCGGGCCTGAATGGCCGCACGTTCGCGCAGGAAGGCCCGGAACGGCGCGATGCCGGTGCCTGGTCCGCACATGATCACATCCTTCGACGGATCCTCCGGCAGCGCGAAGCCGTGCGCCTTCTGCAGGTAGATTTTGACCTTCGTCTTCTCGGGGATGCGCTCGCCGAGATGCGTCGAGGCGACGCCTAGGCGCAGGCGTGAGCGGTGGTTGTAGCGTACGGCGTCGACGGTCAGCGAGACCTTGCCGACATCGGCCTTGGGGCTCGACGAAATCGAATAGAGCCGCGGCTGCAGCTCATCGAGGGACTCCAAAAAAACCTCGGCGTCGGGGCGGGCGCCGGGGAACTTGTGGAGCGCGCCGAGGACGTCGAGATAGGCGGCGTCGCCGTCCGGATCCTCGCCGGCCGAGAGCGCCTGCGCCTTCTTGCGGGCCGGTCCCGAGGTCAGCAGCGAGAGGAGCTGGTAGAGCCCGTCCGGCGCCGCGCCGAGGGAGTAGTCGGTCAGCAGGCGGTCGCGTAGGGTCTTGCCGCCGATCATCCGCTCCGGGCGCGCGCCGAGTTCGGCGATCACCGCGTCGGCCAGCGCCGGGGCGTTGGCGGGAAACAGCCCGAGGCTGTCGCCGACGACGTAGTCGATCGGCGTGTCCGTCAGGTCGATCTCGACGTGCCAAGTCTCCTTCTCGCCGCCCGGCTCGTTGAGACGGCGGCGCGACAGGAACAGCGCCTCGACCGGGTTCTCGCGGCAGAATCCGAGGGGACCGAGATCGGCCGCCGGCTTCGGAGCATCGGCGTCATCCGCCTTCGCGGGAGCCGCGCCGCCCGAGGCGCCGAACTCCTCGTCGAGCTTCTTCAGCATCCGGAGCGTTTCCTTGCCGCCCGGCGCGCAGAGGTTCAGCCGCTCTTCCTTCTTCAAGAAGATCGCGTTGGCGTAGTCGGCACAGTTGTAGCCGCATTGCCCGCAATCCTGCTGCGCCATCGCCGCCATGAATTTTTGGGGCTCAGGCCGTTCCTTGGCCATGTCCATGCGGTCGACGATCGGCATGGACGGGTCGTGCCACGGCGCGTCGTCGTTGTCGGCGAGCCGCGGGCCGCCTCCGGGCATTTCACCCGGTGCGAGCGCGGTTGCGCCTTCGACGGCTGGGCCGAGCAGGGCCGCGAAGTAGCCCGAGAGCCACGAGCGCTGGTCGGGATTGAACGGCGCATTCTCGGGGATCAGGACGAGCGGGGGCGAGACATGTTGGGTCATGCGGCGGCCTTGAGGGCAGGTTGGTCTTCGGCGGCGTCACGCAGGGCGTCCGGCCCCTTCCGGGCCGTGAAGGCCTGGAAGCTCTCGTCCTTGTCGCTGCGCAACGCGAGGTAGGTCTTGAGGAGGGCCTCGACGCGGGACGGCGCGTCCTCCGCCTTCACGGCCTTCCAGATCTCGGAGCCGATCTTCGGGTTTTCGGCGAAGCCGCCGCCGACGACGATGTCGTAGCCCGGGACGGTGTCACCCTCCTCGCCGACGGGGACCTTGGCCCCGATCAGTCCGATATCGCCGATATAGTGCTGGGCGCAGGAATGGTGGCAGCCGGTGACGTGGACGTTCACTGGCACGTCGAGGGCGATCACCGTCTGCTCGACATGCGCGGCAATGATCATCGCGTCGCCCTTGGTGTCGGCGGCGGCGAACTTGCAGCCGTTCATGCCCGTGCAGGCGACGAGACCGGCGCGGATACTGGAGGCCGCAGTAGTCAGGCCGAGCGCGGCGACGCGGCTCTCGACCTCGGCGACCTTCGCGTCCGGAACGCCGGAGAAGATAAAGTTCTGCCAGACGGTCATCCGGATCTGGCCGTCGCCGCACTCGGACGAGATCTTGGCCAGTTCCCGCATCTGGTCGGTCGTCATCTTGCCGACGGGCAGTACGACGCCGATCCAGTTCAGGCCCTCTTGCACCTGTTTGTGCACGCCGACATGGGCGAAGCGGTTCGTGATCTTGCGCGGCGCGACATGAGCGGGATCGACCCGGTCGAGCTTGCGCCCGAGCTTCTCCTCCACGGCGGCGAGGTATTTTTCGAAGCCCCAAGCATCGAGGACGTACTTCATCCGGCTCTTGTTGCGGTTGGTCCGGTCGCCGTGCTCGATGAAGACGCGCAGGATCGCGTCGGCGACCGCGTTGCAATCCTCGGGCTTCAGCACCACGCCGGTATCGCGGGCGAGGTCCTTATGGCCGGAGATGCCGCCGAGCACGAGGCGCATCCAGACGCCCGGCGCGACGCTCGCGCCCTCCAGTACTTGGATCGCCTGGAAGCCGATGTCGTTGGTCTCCTCCAGCACCGGCATCACGCCGCCGCCGTCGAAGGCGACGTTGAATTTTCGGGGCAGCCCATAGAGCGAGCGGTCGTTGAGGATCCAGGTGTGCCAGGACTTGGCGAGCGGCCGCGTGTCCAGGATCTCCTGCGCGTCGATGCCGGCGGTGGGCGAGCCGGTGACGTTGCGGATGTTGTCGGCACCCGAGCCCCGCGCCGTGAGGCCGAGATCGGTCAGGCCATCGAGGAAGGGCTGACCGTGCTCGGGCGCGATCTCGCGAACCTGGAGGTTCGCGCGTGTGGTGACGTGGGCGTACGGGCTGCCATGCGCATCGGCGAGATCGGCAATCCCAGAAAACTGCCAGTGATGCAGGATGCCGTTCGGGATGCGCAGGCGGCACATGTAGTGGGTCTTGTTCGGTGCGAGCCAGAACAGGCCGTGGTAGCGCCAGCGGAAATTGTCCTCCGGCTTCGGGGCCTTGCCTGTCGCCGCCTCGGCGATCAGCCGGTTGTGGCCCTCGAAGGGATTTTCCGCGCGCTTCCACTTCTCCTGATCGGCGAGCTTGCTGCCGTCCTTGATCGTGCGGTCCTGCGCCTTGATGTGGATCGCGTCCGGCCCCGTCGGCTCGGCCGGCGGCCCTGACGCCGCGCCGCCGCCGGCAAGGCCACCGGTCATGCGGGCTGCGGCGATGCCGGAGGCGAAGCCTTCGAGGTAGCGCTTCTGCTCGGCGTTGAAGTCGAGAGCAACGGAATCGTCAGCCATTCCTTGCGTCCTTCACGCTGCGAGGGATGTCTTGGCGGGGGATGGAGCGGGCGTCCCGAACATCAGGTCGTCCCGGTCGTGCGGGGCGAGCGGTGCGCCGGTGCGGATAAGGTCCTTGCACCGGGCCTGCTCGGAGATGTCGCCGACGAAGACGGCGCCGGCCAGCCGGCCGTCCTGGATCGTCAGCTTGCGGTAGAGGCCGGCGGTGGCATCGTGCAGCACGATCGCCTCGGCTCCGTCCGGGGTGTCGACCACGCCGGCGGAGAACACGGGAAGCCCCGAGACCTTCAGGCTCGTTGCGAGCGAGGTCCCGGTATAGGCTGCGTCCTCGCCGAGCAGGCAGCGGCTCAGCACCTCGGCCTGCTCGTAGGCGGGCTCGACGAGGCCGTAACTCACGCCGCGATGCTCGGCGCATTCGCCTAGCGCGAAGACGCGCGGGTCGGAGGTCGCCATACGGTCGTCGACCTTGATGCCGCGGCCGATCTCGAGGCCGCAGGCCGCGGCGAGCGCGGTGGAGGGCTTGATGCCCACCGACATCACCACGAGGTCGGCCGGCAGCACCGTGCCGTCCTTGAGGAGCAGGCGCTCGACCCGTCCGTGACCCTCGATGCAGGCGGTGTTGGCCGAGAGCAGCATCTTTACGCCGCGCTCTTCCATCGCCGCCTTCACGAGGCGGGCGGCGGTATGATCGAGTTGGCGCTCCATCACCCGGTCCATGACGTGGAGCAGCGTGGTGTCGACGCCGAGCCGGGCGAGCCCGACGGCTGCCTCGAGACCGAGCAGGCCGCCGCCGATGACGATGGCCCTGGCGTGCTCGACCGCCGCCTTGCGGATCGTAGTGACATCCGCGAAATCGCGAAAGGTAACGACGCCGGGCAGATCGCCGCCGGGCAGCGGCAGGCGGATCGGCAGGGAGCCGACAGCGAGCACGAGGTGATCGTAGCCGGTGACGAAAGTGTCGCCGACATGAACCGTGGCCTTGGCCCGGTCGATCGCGGTGACCGGCGCGCCGGTGATCAGGCGGATGCCGTGCTCCGCGTACCAGTCGAGCCCACGGAATCCGCAGGCCGCCTCGTCGACCTCGCCGCCGAGCAGCGAGGACAGCAGCACGCGGTTGTAGGCGGCGACCGGCTCGGCGCCGACGACGGTGATGTCGAACCGGCCCGGCGCGCGCTCGGTCAGCCGCTCCAGGAAGCGGAGCGAGGCCATGCCATTGCCGACGACGACGAGTTTTTCTTTCGTTCTCATGCCGCTTTCCAGACTCACGCGGCGAGGACGGCGGGCTGAGCGTGGCGGGCGTAGAGGAACTCCAGCACGGCGGCGCGGGCATGCACGTAGGTGGCGTCCTCGACGAGGTCGAGACGGCGGCGCGGACGCTTCAGCGGCACGGTCAGGATCTCGCCGATGGTGGCGGACGGGCCGTTCGTCATCATCACGATGCGGTCGGAGAGCAGTACCGCCTCGTCCACGTCGTGGGTGATCATGATAACGGTGTTCTTGAGCCGCATCTGGATCTCCATGATCGAGTCCTGGAGATGGGCGCGGGTGAGCGCGTCGAGGGCGCCGAAGGGCTCGTCCATCAGCAGCACCTTCGGCTCCATGGCCAGCGCCCGGGCGATGCCGACGCGCTGCTTCATGCCGCCGGAGATCTCGGCCGGCCGCTTGTCGGCGGCGTGCATCATGTTCACGAGCGCGAGGTTGTGCTCGATCCACTCGGTGCGCTCAGGTCGCGTCTTCTTGCCGCGAAACACCTTGTCGACGGCGAGCGCGACATTCTCGCGGACGGTGAGCCAGGGCAGCAGCGAGTGGTTCTGGAACACCACGGCGCGGTCGGGGCCGGGGGCGTTGACCTCCTTGCCGCCGAGCAGCACGCCGCCGGTCGAGGCCTTGAGCAGGCCGGCGACGATGTTCAGCACCGTCGACTTGCCGCAGCCCGAATGCCCGATGATCGAGACGAACTCGCCCTTGGCGATGGAGAGGTCGACCGTGCGCAGCACTTCCGACGTCTTGCCGCCGCGGGTGAAGCTGATGCCGACCTGGGAGAGGGTGAGATGGGCCATGCTCGGTCTCCTCAGGCTACGCTGGTGCCGCGGGTCACGAGCATCCCTAAGCCGGCCACCAACCGGTCGAGGACGAAGCCGATGAGCCCGACATAGACGAGGGCGACGATGATCTCGCTGATGTGCGAGGAGTTCCACGCGTCCCAGATGAAGAAGCCGATGCCGACGCCGCCGATCAGCATCTCGGCCGCGACGATGGCGAGCCAGGACAGTCCGACGCCGATGCGAAGACCGGTGAAGATGTACGGCGCGGCGGACGGCAGCATGATCTTCCAGAAGAACTCGATCGGGTTCAGCCGGATGACGGCCGAGACGTTGCGATAGTCTTGCGGAATGTTGCGGATGCCGACCGCCGTGTTGATGATGATCGGCCAGATCGAGGTGATGAAGATCACGAAGATCGCCGAGGGCTGTCCGTCGCGGAATGCGGCAAGCGAGAGGGGCAGCCATGCCAGCGGCGGGATGGTCCGCAGCACCTGGAAGATCGGGTCGAGCCCCCGCATCGCCCATTCGGACTGGCCGACGAGCGTGCCGAGCATCACCCCGGCGATCACCGCCAGCGAGAAGCCCAGCGCCACGCGCTGGAGGCTCGCCGCGAGGTGCCAGAACAGCCCCTTGTCGGTACCGCCGTTGTCGTAGAACGGGTGAGCGATGACCTCCCAGGCCTCGGTGACGACGCGCGAGGGCGGCGGCAGGCCGGCCGTCGGGGACGAGCACAGCATCTCCCAGAGCAGCATGAAGACGGCGAGCACGACGAGCGGCGGGATCACGCGGGCGGCGACGCCCTTGATGCCCTTCATCGTGACGAACGGACCGCGCGACTTGGCCGAGGCCTTGTCGCGGCCGGCGGTGCCGAGGGCGAGAGCGGAGGAGGATGCCATCACGCCACCTTCTTGATGCCGAGGCTGGCCAGGTAGGCGGCCGGATCGGCCGGGTCGAAGACCTTGCCGTCGAAGAAGGTTTCCTTGCCGCGGGACGTGGAGGCGGGGATTGCGGTGACGCCGAGCGCCTTGGCCGCCTCGCGCCAGATGTCCTCGCGGTTCACCTTTGCGATCAGCGCCTTGGTGTCGGTCTGCGCGTCGAACTTGCCCCAGCGGATGTCCTCGGTGAGAAACCAGAGGTCGTGGGACTGGTACGGGTACGAGGCGTTGTCGGCGAAGAACTTCATCACGTGTGGGCTGTTCTCGACGACGCGGCCGTCGCCGTAATCGATGGTGCCCTTCATCCGGCCGGCGACGTCGCCGACGGGAATGTTGATCCACTGGCGCTTGGCGACGATCGCCGCGAACTCGTCGCGGTTCTCCGGCTTGTCGCACCACATCTGGGCTTCGAGCACGGCCATGGTCAGCGCCTTCGCGGCGATGGGATATTTCTCGACCCAGGAGGCGCGCATGGCGAAGGCCTTCTCCGGGTGGTCTTTCCAGAGCTCGCCGGTGGTCAGCGCCGAATAGCCGAGGCCCTGCTGCACAAGCTGCGCGTTCCACGGCTCGCCGACGCAGAAGCAGTCCATGGTGCCGACCTTCATGTTCGCCACCATCTGCGGGGGCGGAACAACGATGGTCTCGATGTCCTTGTCGGGGTCGATGCCGCCGGCGGCGAGCCAGTAGCGGATCCAGAGGTCGTGGGTGCCGCCGGGGAAGGTCATCGCCGCCTTCACCGACTTGCCGGACGCCTTCTTCTTCTCGATCGCCGCCTTGAACACCTTCGAATCGAGGGCGACCTTCTGGTCGAGGTATTCCTTGGCCACCGAGATGCACTGGCCGTTGGTGTTGAGCCGCGCCAGGATCTGCATCGGCACGGGCACGTTGTTCTGCGTCACCCGGCCGGCGGTGATCAGGTAGGGCATCGGCGTCAGGATATGCGCGCCGTCGATGCCGTTGCCCTCGGAGCCGAGCACGAGGTTGTCGCGAGTCGTGCCCCACGATGCCTGCTTCAGGACCTCGACGTCGGGCATGCCGTGCTTGGCAAAGAAGCCCTTCTCCTTGGCGACGAAGAGCGGACCGGCGTCGGTCAGCGCGATGAAGCCGAGCTTGGCCCCATTCACCTCCGGCCCGGCGCCCTGCGCGAAGGCGCCCCCCGGCAGCGCCGCGCGGGCGGCGGCCGTCAGTGCCAGCGTAGCGACGGCGCCCTTGAGGAGCCCGCGACGCGTGTTGCCCCGATCGAAATGCATTCTGTCCCCAAGCCCTGCCGCATCGAAACGCGGAAAAAGAACGAAAAAAGCCGCTGGTCGAGATCGTCCGCGCGATGATGCATCGCGGAGGGATGATCCGGATCAGCGGCCTTGCTGACGGCTAGAACCCGTCGCCGTTGACAGGATGGAGGGAGGCTCGCACGAACCGTGCCATCAGGCTGGAACGCCTCCAAGCCGCTGTCGCGCCGGAGTGAATTCATGATTTGCGGGGCTGGCGCCGACCGGCCCTCCTTCTACGGTGCGCTGCACAAAAATGAGGCGTCTGGCGCATCGGCCCGCACAATGCCGCGGCAGGCCGGAGTCAATGGCTACGCTTTGAGCAGATCCGTGCGGTAGAAGGCATGGCACGCCGCCGCAATACCGGCGGCGTCCGCGATCTGCCCTGAGGCGGCCATCTGCTCGGCGAGCCAGAGCCCGTGCTCGGGCCGCGGCCGGTGCACGTCGGCGCCGAGCCGCAGATAATCGGGATCGGTGTGGCGCCGTCCGGCGGAATCCATCACGAGATGACCGGTGAGCGAGCGCCGGATCAGGTCGGTATCCGGGCCGAGGCCGCCCCGCTCCGAGAGCAGTTCGGCGAGTTCGCCGACATTGGCCGGGTCGGCGCACCAGATCCCGGCCCGCTGGACGGCCTCGACCAGCGGCGCCAGCGCCTCGATCTGCGAGGCGTGGATGGCCAGCACCTTTTCCGGGCAATCGGGCACGATCGCGCAACCGAGCGCGGCGATGCGGCCGAGACCGGCGGCGACCGCGATGCTGTTCCAGGGCGCTCCGACGCAGACCCCATCGATCTCGCCGCTCGCCAGCGCCTCCACGGTCTGGGGCGGCGGCACCACGACGATGCGTACGGCCTGCGCGAGGTCGAGGCCGCCGCGTTCGGCGAAGATCCGGAGTTGGTAGCTGTGGCAGGAGAACGGGTGGACCGTGGCGAGGGTCAGCGGCCTGCCCTGCCCCGCCCGGTCGCGGGCGATGCGCGCGAAGGCGGTGGCGACCGTGTCGAGGTCGTCCGTCTCCGGCGCCATCGCCTCCCAGAGCGGCAGCGACAGCGTGATCGCGTTGCCGTTGAGGTTCAGCGCCATCGGCGCCACGAGGTCGGCCCGGGGGCCGGACAGGCCGAGCCGCGTCGCCAGCGCCAGCGGCGCCAGCATGTGCGCTGCATCGAGATGCCCGAGGGCCAACCTGTCGCGCAGCGTCGCCCAGGACGGCTCGGGTGTGAGCACGAGGTCGATCCCCTCGTCCCGCGCGAAGCCGAGTTCGGCCGCGGCCAGGACCGGGGCGGCATCGGTCAGGGGAACGTATCCGAGATCGACCCTCATCCGAGCAGGTCCGCCGCGGTGACGATGGCCTTGGCGATGTCGATGATCTTGCGCTTCTCGTTCATCGCTTGGCGGCGCAGCAGCTTGTAGGATTCCTCCTCCGACAGGCCCTTGCGGCTCATCAGGATTCCCTTGGCGCGGTCGATAACCTTGCGGTCGGCGAGTTCGCTCTTGGCCTCCAGCAACTCGCGCTGGAGCCGGGCGAAGGCGTTGAAGCGCAGGATCGCGATGTCGAGGATCGGCCGGATCCGTTCCGTGCGCAGTCCGTCGACGACGTAGGCCGAGATGCCGGCATCCACCGCCGCCTGCATCATGGTGGCGTCGGAGCGGTCGACGAACATCGCCACCGGGCGCTCGACGTGCCGGGAGATGCCCGACATCTGCTCCAGGATGTCCCGGCTCGGGCTCTCGAGATGGACCACCACCACGTCGGGCTTGAGTGCCGCGACCCGCGCCTGCAGGTCGGGGCCGTCGGACACGAGGACGACCGTGCCGACGCCGGCCGCGCGCAATCCCTCTTCGAGGATCGCGGCGCGCACCCGGCTCGGATCGATCACGGCGACGGTGAGGCTGGTCTCGGTCATCGAGGCCGGATTTTTTCGCTGTTCGGGACGGTGCGGCTGGCGGTAGCGTGGCCATGGCCGGGATTGCAAGCGGCGTGCCCGCCGACGGCTGACGGCGACGTCGCGTGCAGCATTGTTACGGTCCCGAGACGAAACGGCCCAGGTTCCGCCGCAAACGGGTCGGCAAATGCGCTCACGTCGCGAACCATCAGGGAGGTTTGAGCCGATGAGCGGATGTGGCCCTCACGATCCCGGTGTGGAGACGCTGACGCCGGGCCGCGGCTCGGCACTCCCGTTTCTGCCGACGCTCGCCACAGCGCTGGCCGTCGCCGGCCTCTCGCTGCTCTGCCGGGCGCCGACCGCGCCGGCGCCCGTCGCCC
>NZ_VRVE01000179.1:0-1320 GCF_008040035.1 Methylobacterium sp. WL9 | reverse complement strand
TCCGGGATGCGCCTCGCCGCCGGCCCGCGCCGCTTCGCGATCCGCTCGGCCGGCGACCCGGACGGCCGCCGCCGCGATCTCGCCTGCGAGGTCGAGGAGATCGTGCCGGAGGGCGCCGTATGACCAGCCCGCTCCTGGCGATGCGCGCCGCCATCCTGGCGCGGCTCGGCGGCGACGCCGCCCTCGCCGCCCTGATGGGGGGCGTCGTGCGCCTTTACGACGAGCCGCCCCGCGCGGCCCTGCCCGTCTTCGCACTGTTCGGCGACGGCGAGGCCCGCGACGATTCCGTCGACGGCGCGCGCCGCCATCTCCACGCGCTGGCGCTCGTGGTGTTCGGAAAGCCCGGTTCGACCCGCAGCGCCCTCGACGCGGCGGAGCGCATCGCGGCCCTCCTCGACGAGGCCGGCCTGACGCTCGCCGGGCACGCCCTGGTCTCCCTCCGGGTCGAGTCGATCGCCGGGCACCGCGACCAAAGCAGCGGCGAGACCCGGGCGACGGTGACGCTGAAGGCCGTCACCGAAGCGATCGCGGACTGACGGTCCACCCGCCTCCCCCGCGTGGGGAGGGACATCGCACCAGAACCTCAAGCGCCGGAGCTCGATATGACCGCCCAGAAAGGCAAGGACCTGCTCATCCGGGCCGGCAACGGTGCCGGCGGATTCACGGCGGTGGCGGGGCTGCGCGCCCGGCAGATCGCCTTCAACGCGGAGGCGGTGGACGTCACCAACGCCGATTCCGCCGGGCGCTGGCGCGAGTTGCTGGCCGGAGCGGGCGTGCGCCGCGCCTCGGTCTCGGGCGCCGGCGTGTTTCGCGACGAGGCCTCCGACGCGCGGCTGCGCCAGAGCTTCTTCGACGGGGTGATCGAGGCCTACCAGATCGTGGTGCCGTCCTTCGGCACCATCGAGGGCCCGTTCCAGATCACCGCCCTCGAATACCGCGGCGACCATGCCGGCGAGGTCACCTACGACCTGGCGCTGGATTCCGCCGGGCCCCTCTCGTTCACGGTGCTCTGACCACTGCGGCCTTCCGCCGGCCCAGACCTGACCCCCGCCCCATCCGGAGACCCGACGCCATGCCCAATCGCAGACGCGGCGAGGTGCCGCTCACCTTCGGGGCCGAGCGCTACACGCTCTGCCTCACCCTCGGCGCGCTGGCCGAGCTGGAGGACACGCTGAAGGCCGGCGACGTCGTCGGCCTCGCCGAGCGCTTTTCGAGCGGACGGCTCTCGGCCCGCGACGTGATCGTGCTGCTCGGCGCGGCGCTCCGCGGCGGAGGGCACGATCTCGACGACGCGGCGGTCGCCCGCCTGCCCCTCGCGGG
>NZ_VRVE01000178.1:0-1322 GCF_008040035.1 Methylobacterium sp. WL9 | reverse complement strand
GAGGGCGTCGGCGTCGAGCTGCCCGAGCAGGGCGAGCCGCTGGCCATCGGCCGCGGCCGGGTGATCCGGCGTCCCGCGAATGCCCGCGTCGCGCTGCTTTCCCTCGGCACGCGTCTCGGCGAAGCGCTGAAGGCGGCAGACGATCTTGAGAAGGCCGGCATCGCCGTCACCGTGGCCGACGCGCGCTTCGCCAAGCCGCTGGACGAGGACCTGATCCTCGATCTCGCCGGGACGCACGAGGTGCTGGTGACGATGGAGGAGGGCTCGGTCGGCGGTTTCGGCGCGATGGTGCTGCACCTGCTCTCGGCCAAGGGCGCCCTCGATGCCGGTACGGTACGGGTCCGCACCCTGACCCTGCCCGACAGCTTCCAGGACCACGACAAGCCCGAGAAGATGTACGCCGAGGCCGGCCTCGATGCCGACGCCATCGTCAAGACCGTCAAGGCCGCTTTGCCGGCCGGCAAGGCCTCCGGCGAGCCGCCCGTCGTCAGCCTCGCCGGCCGCCGCTGACATGCGAACGGCGGCCGCACCGCGCGGCCGCCGCAGATGTCACGACGCAAAGTCCCAAAAAATTACTTGATGACCGAGCAGGCGACGCGGGCGCCGGCGCCGCCGATCGGCTGGGCCGTGTGATCGTCCTCGTTGGCGTGGATGATCAGGGCGGAGCCGTCGCCGTCCTTGAGGCTGTCCTCGCCGGTCAGCGCCATCTCGCTGGTGACCTCGCCGTTGGCCGAGCCGTCGGCGTTGGCGAAGAGGTTCGGCAGGTCGCCCTCGTCGGGACCGTCGGCGTTGAGCAGGCCGTGCGAGCGCTTGTCGTGGTTGACGTGCGCCTTCGACTTCTCGAACTTTTCCGGGTCCGAGCAATCGCCGACCGCGTGGAAATGCAGCCCGTGCCAGCCGGGCGTGAGACCGCCGGCCTGGATCGTGACGCGCAGGACCAGCGCGTTCGCGCCGTCGCGGATCACGATCTTGCCGATCGGCTCGTTCTTCCCGTTGGTGATCGGGCTCTCGAAGGTCTGGACTGCGACGGGCGCTTCGTCCTTTTTGTCCTGCGCCAGCGCGGGCGACGCGAGGCCCGCGAGCACGAGGGCGGCCGGTATGCATCTCATCGGGTGACTCTCCTTCACACGACGGGCTAGGTAGGGGCCTTGTGGGCTCGCAGACAGGGGCAGCCGGCAACACCTCACCCTTATCCGCGGATCCGACGACGTGCTTGCGATGACGGCCGAACGACAGCGCGCGGACCGGGTGCTGGTGGAGCGCGGCCTGTTCGAGAGCCGCGCCCGCGCGGTCGCCGCGATCCGGGCCGGGCTCGTCACCGC
>NZ_VRVE01000177.1:0-1390 GCF_008040035.1 Methylobacterium sp. WL9 | reverse complement strand
GCGCGGCGCCCGGCCTCGCCGCCGCCATCCTCGCGGTGCTGCCGCTCCTCGGACCCGGCCGCTTCCCCGTGGTGGCGAGCCTCATCGCCGGCATGGTTGCGATGGGCGCGCTCGCCCGGCTCTCGCTCACCCGCAGCGTGCTGGTCCTGGCCAAGGCGGAGACGCGCGAAACCCTCGTCCGGCCTTGAGCCATGCTGGACGCGAACGGCCTCAGAAAGACTGCCGGATGACACGGAACGCAGCCGGACGGGACGGCATCCTCTCGGCGCGCGGCATCGCCGCCCTGACCGCGGCCGGGGCGATCCGCCCGGAGCGCCCCTACGCCCCCGACCAGATCCAGCCGGCGAGCCTCGACCTGCGCCTCGGCAAGCGCGCCTACCGGGTCCGCACCAGCTTCCTGCCCGGCACGAGCCGCACCGTCGACACCTGCGTCGCGGCGCTCGCCCTGCATCCGATCGACCTGACCCAAGGCGCGGTGCTGGAGACGGGCTGCGTCTACATCGCCGAACTGCTCGAAGATCTGGCCCTGCCGGCGGACCTGCGGGCCAGCGCGAATCCGAAGAGCTCCACCGGCCGCATCGACGTGTTCACCCGCGTGATCACCGACCGCGCCGCCGCCTTCGATCAGGTCGAGGCCGGCTATACCGGGCCGCTCTATGCGGAGATCTCGCCCAGGACGTTCCCGATCCTCGTGCGGACCGGCTCGCGGCTCTCGCAGATCCGCTTCCGCCAAGGCGAGCCGCGCCTGACCGATACCGAACTCGCCGCGCTGCACGCCCGCAGCCCGCTGGTGAGCGCGGACGACCCCTCCTTCACCGGCGGCGTCGCCGTCTCGGTCGACCTGTCCGGGTTCGACGGCCTGATCGGCTATCGCGGCAAGCGCCATACCGGGCTGATCGACGTCGACAAGCCGCGCAGCCAGCCGGCCTCCGATTTCTGGGATCCGCTGCCCGCCGACGACCGCGGCGCGCTGATCCTCGATCCGGGCCAGTTCTACATCCTGGCCTCGAAAGAGGCGGTGCAGGTGCCGCCCGACCACGCCGCCGAGATGGTGCCGTTCGATCCCCTGGTCGGCGAATTCCGGGTGCATTACGCCGGCTTCTTCGATCCGGGCTTCGGCTTTGCCGGGGCAGGGGGCTCGGGCGCGCGCGCCGTGCTCGAGGTCCGCTCGCGCGACGTGCCGTTCTTGCTGGAGGATGGCCAGATCGTCGGGCGGCTCGTCTACGAGCGCATGGCCGAGACGCCGGAGACGCTCTATGGCGCGGGCGCGGGCTCGAACTATCAGGCGCAGGGCCTGAAGCTCTCGAAGCACTTCTACTGATACGCCGCCGCCCGGACGAGGCGCCGGTCGGCGAGCCTCCGGCCGACGCGGCTCAGGGCTGGGCCGGCC
>NZ_VRVE01000176.1:0-1396 GCF_008040035.1 Methylobacterium sp. WL9 | reverse complement strand
ACTGCGTGCGCTGGCCAGGACGATCATACAGGAAAACCTGACGCGGCCCGATCTGTCGCCCGCATTCATCGCTGGGCAGATGCATGTCTCGCGGGCCACGCTCTACCGGCTGTTCGACCCAGCGGAGTCTTCCCCGCGATCCGGCGAGCCGCCACCGATCTGCCGGGCCGGAATCTCGGCGACCCGCATGGTGCGCGAGACCGTGTCGAACCAGGGGATCTCGATGCCGTCGAGGGCGATCACCTCGGCGACGCCCTTCTTGAGGTCCCATTGGTAGGTCGCCCGCGCCACGGGACCGGTTGGCGTGATGATGGTCTCGCGCTTCACCGGCCCGGCGAAGGTGACGATGCCACGCGTGCGCATGACCGGCCGCGGCGGCAGGCCCTCGGCCAGCATCCCCTGTGCCTCGAGCGTCACGATGCGGCGGGTTGTGTCGCCCTGGTTGACCGTCTCGGGATCCGGGTCCCAGGAATCGGTGATGGCGACGTCGCGCGCCGGCAGCCACCACGGTTCCGGCGCATCGGGGCCGCCGCTCTCGCCGGTCCATGTCGCGACGGGAAAGGGGATCGCCTCCGACCGCACGTCGATCGTCCGGCGCTCGCCGTTGTCGTTGATCGTCAGCTTGTGGGTGAACGGCTCGATGGCGAAGGTGCCGGTGTGCTGGGGAAAGATCGCGATGGTGCGCTCGAACAGCAGCGCCATCTGCCCGTCGGGCATGCGGGTCCGCCCCCAGGTGTCGCGGCCGAGCTGCGTCCAGGAAAAGTTGGTCAGCGCCGGCTGGCGCACCTCTTCGAGCAGGATCTGGGTGCGGTAGACCCCACGCAGCTTCAGCAGGACCATCTCGCGGGCATAGGGCGGCGCGTTGCCGGCGAGTTCGGGGGTGACCGTGAGTGTGAGGTCGCCGGGTTCGATCGCGTGAGCGGGTGGCGATACGAAGATAAAGAAACACAGAAGGTGGAGCAGCGCCAAAACCCTCCCCCCTCTGCGGGGGAGGGTGGTCGCGGAGCGACCGGGACAGGGGAGCGACATCTCCGGAAAGGGCGCACCCCTCTCCCGACCCGCTTCGCGGGCCACCCTCTCCCGTAGAGGGGAGAGGGAACACGCGCGGAACCGTTCAAAAAAAATCACCACGGGTTGCTCCCTCCCGGGATTGCGGTGCCCGCCTCGATCCGGCGCCCTTGCTCGGCCTTCAGGCGCAGCTTGAGGAAGCGGCCGGGCTCGTCCGGCAAGGTCTGGAGCCAGAGCCGGTCGGGATGAATCTCGTGTGCCTCGAAGCTCTTGGTGACACGGCGCGCCTCGCGCTCGGGCGCGGCGGCGACCATGGCACCGCCTTCGTGGCGGAGTTGCGCGGGCTGATGCACCGCCTCGACGTCGAGCGAGGCCGCCTCTACCGCGC
>NZ_VRVE01000175.1:0-1492 GCF_008040035.1 Methylobacterium sp. WL9 | reverse complement strand
GCCGAAGCCGGCAAGGCGGCGGCTCGGTGGGGGTGGGGGCCGGTTTTGCCTTGTCCGCCTTCGTGTTGTCCGCCGCCTTGCCGGCTTCGGCTACCTTGCCCGGTGCCTTGTCGTTGCCCGTCGTCTTCTCTTTACTTGAAGTCTTGGCTTTGTCGGCTTTCGCCTTGTCGGCCTTGTCTTTTTCGGCCTTGGCCTCCGGCAGGGTCTCGGGTTTCGGCGGCTTTGCGCCGGGGGGATCGAGATGGCCGATCACCTCGACGCGCTCGGCCCGGCAGGCCTTGACGAGTTCGGCGACGGCGTCGAGCACCGGATAGAAATCCGGCTTCAGCTCGCTGCTGCCGGGGGCGAAGCGCAGCGTGTGTCCGGCGAGCCGCTCCGAGAACAGCCGGGCGCAGGTCGGCGCGTCGTAGGCCGGGGCCGCGTCGCGGGTGGTGACGGCGACCGTGCTCTCCCAGCCCGGCGGCACGGCGCGGCGCAGGTCCTCTCCGGTGCGGCGGGCGCTCTCGGCATAGAGGCTCTCGCCACCGAGTTGCATCGTGCGGCCGGTGACGGCAATCTCGCCGCTTGCGAGCGTCGAGAGCGGGCCGAGGGTGGCGGTGAGCGCGGCGACGAGGCCGGGGCGCGCGCCGGAGGAGAGACGCGAGCGGTCGACGATCGCCTCGCGCAGGAAGCGCAGTCGCAGGGCGGCGTTCAGCGATTCGCGCGCCGCCCGGTCGGGCAGATAGCCCGACAGCGTCACGCTGCCCGAATCGCGCCGGATGCGCGTCGTATAGGGCGAGACCGGCCGCACCTCGAGCGAGACCGTGCCGGCGCCGATTCCGGCCGGACGGGCGTCGCGCAGAGCCGCCTCGGCCTCGCCGACCGCCTCCTCGTCGAGCGCGGTACCCGAGACCGACAGGTTGCCGCGCTCGAAGCGGACCGAGCCCTCGCGGATCAGGCCGGCGAGGCGAAGTGCGGCCTTGGTCAGGGCGGCCGGGTCGATCGCGGGGTCGAGGCCGCGTGCGGTGCGCATCGCGTCGTCCACCCCGGCCTGCATCCCGGTGTTCGCCAGGACTATCCCCGCCATCTTGAGCGCCTCGGCCCGGGCCGCCTCGGAGACGACGTTGCCGCCGAGGGTCAGGCCGCCGTCGGGACGGCGCTCTACGACGAAGCGGAAGTCGTCGACGCGGGGCGGCAGGATCTCGATCGCCCCGAGTCCGAAGCCCTGCGGCGGCGCGTCCTGTCCTGCCGCGTAGGCCGCCGGATCGAGGGCCTCGCCGCGTATCGAAAGTGTCGTATCGCTCAGGCTCGCGACGGCGCCCGGAGCGAATCCGCCAAGGCGCGCAACGAGATAGGAGGCGCCCTCCATGAAGCCCGCCGGACCGCCGACTCGTGCATGCCGATCGCCTCGGCCACCGTCTTGAGGTTGAGCGGGCGCAGATGCGCGACGCCATGCACGAAGAACGCGTCCTGCTGGCGCACGATCTCGGTGGCGACCTTGAGGATGGTGCGC
>NZ_VRVE01000174.1:0-1520 GCF_008040035.1 Methylobacterium sp. WL9 | reverse complement strand
TGAATGGTCCGTTCGGTTCGAGGCCCCGGTCCGCGCGAAGCGGCCCGTCTCCACCTGTCTCACGCTCGCCTCATGGCCGACCCGAACGGCAAAACCGTGGCTGCGGCTTACCTATGGTCACCGTTCGCGGCTCTACCGCAACGGCCCCTTCGCCGCCTTCGGTGAGTGCGGGCAGGCGCCGGCCGTGGCGCTGCCGGAGCGCTGCACGGCGAGCTACCGCGAGCGCCGCCGCGCGGGAGAGGCGACGCCGGACGATTCCGCCGCACGATCGTGACGCCGCGTTAACCTTGTCTTGCCGTGAACGGGCCATACTGCCGCGAATCGAGGAATTCGGCGCGGACCCCGCGCGAGGAGGATCGCGATGTCGACGAAGAAGGCGCCCCACCAGACCCTGTCACGCCGCGCCGTGATTCCGGCCCTGCTCGCAGCGCCCGCGGCCCTGCTGCTGCCCGGGCGCGAGGCGGTGGCGCGGGAGGATTCCGGCCGGCCCGAATCGTTCCGGCCGGCGGAGGTCGTCGACAACGGCCACAAGTTCTTCGGCAGCGTTTCCAAGGGCTTGGCGCTCACCATCGAGGAGGCGACGAAACGCTGGGGCCAGCCGAACGGCTACATCCTGGGCCAGGAGGCCTCCGGCGCCATCGTCGGCGGGCTGCGTTACGGCGAGGGCACCCTCTACACCCGCAACGCCGGCAACCGCCGGATCTACTGGCAGGGGCCGTCGATCGGCTTCGACATGGGCGGCGACGGCGACCGCACCATGATGCTGGTCTACAATCTGCCCGGCCTGCCGGACCTCTACCAGCGCTTCGGCGGGGTCGACGGATCGGCCTATTTCGTCGGCGGTTTCGGCATGACGGCGGTGACCAACGACGGAATCGTGGTGGTTCCTATCCGCACCGGCGTCGGCGCCCGGCTCGGCATCAACATCGGCTACCTCAAGTTTACGAGCCGGCCGACCTGGAACCCCTTCTGAGCGCCCGTCCCGATGCTGCCATCGATAGTCCCGTCGTTCGCCGGGATGCATGCCGTGTGCGGCACGGGACTGCCTTGAAGCCGGCCAGAACGCGCCATACACGCTGACGGTGCCGTTTTTCCGGCACGCGTCCCCGAGGTTTCACGCATGGGTCCGTCGGCGTGATCGAGACCGTGATGAGCTTCGCGCTCGGCTTCCTCCTGGCAAGCCTGGCCGCGCTCCTGATGCTGCCGGTGCTGAACCGGCGCGCGGCCCGTCTCGCCCGCAGGCGGATCGACGGCCTGTTTCCGCTGTCGATGCAGGAGATCGCCGCCGAGCGCGATGCCCTGCGCGCCGAGTTCGCCGTCGCCGAGCGGCGCATGGAGCGCAAGGTCGAGGCCGCGCGCTCCGGCCGCCACACCGACATGGAGACCGTCGGCGCCAAGCTCCTCGAAATCGCCGCCCTGCAGCGCGAGGTCGAGGGTCGCGACGCCGCCCTCGGCGGCCGCAAGGTCGAGATCGAGGAGGCGCATGCCCGCATCGCCGGGCTCGACCGCGACCTCGGCTC
>NZ_VRVE01000173.1:0-1533 GCF_008040035.1 Methylobacterium sp. WL9 | reverse complement strand
GAATTCGGCGGGGCGGCGCGGCGGCAGCGGCGCGATCCGGGCGTCCTGGGCGTTCGGCGCGGCATCGGCCTCGCCGGTGAGCAGGGCCTTGGCCGAGGGCGTCCTGCCCTGGCGGTTCAGCATGGCCTCGCGCAGGGCCTCCGTGCTGTTCGGCACGGCATAGGCCAGCGCCTGCTTCGTGCCGGTGGAATCCTCGGGGTCGGCGCTGGCGACGGCGATGGTGGCCTTGCCGCGGGCCTTGCCCGGCGTGGCGGCCGGAATCGGCGCAGGCGCGGAATTGGAATCGCCGCCGAAGAGCCCAGCGAAGAATCCCTTGATGCCGGGTCCGTCGTCGGTCGGGTCGGCGGAGGCGACGGCCGTGACTCCGAGCACCGTGCCGCCGCGGGCCAGCACCTCGGCGCGGGCCTCCTCGTAGCGGGCGAAGGGCTTGCCGTCGGCCGGCAGGTGGACGGTCTTGCCGTCGGGGAAGAGGCGGGCGAGCTGGTCGCGGCTCATGCGCGGCCAGGCGCGCACCGAGCCGACGTCGAGATGGACGAAGGGCGAGCCGGAGCGCGGATACCAGCCGACGCCGCCGCGCTGCAGCCGGATGCCGGCGGCGCGTATGTCGTCCACCGAGGCGTCGGTCATGAAGAAGTCCATGGCCTTGCCGAGCATGTGCTGGCTCTGCTCGGCGACGCCGGAGGAGCGCCGGCGCAGCATGCCGTTGGTCTTCGGGCTGCGGTAGCCGCAGACCACGCGCAGCGGCGCCGTCGAGCCGACCGAGCGCTGCGCCTCCCAGACCACGTCGAACAGGCGCGGGTCCATCTTGGTGGCATCGGCCTCGCGCCAGTCGCGCAGCAGCCAGTTGAGCTGGTCCAGCGCGGCGCGGTCGTAGCGGCCGTCGCGCTTGAACGTGATCGTCGCGCTCTCTTTCGTGTGCTCGTGGATCAGGGAGAGCGTGCGGGTGTCGCCGTTGGCGACCGCGTTCTCGGTCTCGACCGTGCCGGCCAGCATCGCGGCGGCGACGAAGGCCATCACCGAGACATTGCGCTTCGAGAGCGGGCGCCGGGGAGTCTGCTCGCCGTTCCGGCGCAGGAGGCCGAGGGGCTGCCGGGCGAAGGCGCCGGCCCGATCTCGCAGCGATGTCATCACGATGGTCCACACCTCGCAGACGGCATGACGCGCTGTGCGGGCACAGGGCATCATGGTGAACGCAAGGTTACCGAAAACCGTAAAGGCGCGGTTATCAGATCCTGATGCTGCTCACCTTCCCGCGACCGGGCTAAAGCTCAACCGTGGCGGAATCGTGCCGTGCAAGTGTGCGGATGCACCTTGGCATTGGACAGGTTCGGTCGGGCCCGCATGTTGCCGTGCCGCACGGAGGCCGAAGTGGACCGTGGATCGCCGGTCCTACCACCACGTCCTGGGGGAGGGCGGCGGCGCCGGCGTCCAGAGGCCGGGCTCGCCGTAGCCGGCGGGCGCATAGCGCCGCGGGCGCTGGACGGCGTAGCGCTCGGCGGGCGCGTGCATCGCCTCCCGGCGCGGGCGGACGGG
>NZ_VRVE01000172.1:0-1562 GCF_008040035.1 Methylobacterium sp. WL9 | reverse complement strand
GGCCGGCCTCGCGGCCATGGCCGACCTCGCGCACCGGGCCGAAGCGCTTGGTGGTGTTGTTGCCCGGACTTCTTCGATGTCGTGGAGGCCGCGCGCTTCCCGAAGACCGTGCTGCGCTACCGCAATCGGCCCTGGGCGCAGCGCGTCGGACTCGATGGGCTCTCGGAGGCCGAGTGGATCGCGCATTTCGGACGGTTCGAACCCTTGCCCGGCAGTTTCGAGGCGCCGCTGGCGCTACGCTACCACGGCCATCAGTTTCGCTCGTACAATCCCGATCTCGGCGACGGCCGCGGCTTCCTGTTCGCGCAGCTGCACGATCTCGGCGACGGCCGGCTGCTCGATCTCGGCACCAAGGGCAGCGGCCGGACGCCGTGGTCGCGGGCCGGCGACGGTCGGCTGACGCTGAAGGGCGGCGTGCGCGAGGTGCTGGCGACCGCGATGCTGGAGGCGCTCGGCGTCTACACCTCGAAGTCGTTCAGCCTGATCGAGACCGGCGAGGAACTGGAGCGCGGCGACGAGCCCTCCCCGACCCGCTCCTCGGTGCTCGTCCGCCTCAGCCACACGCATATCCGCATCGGCACCTTCCAGCGATTCCTCGCCCTCGACGAGCCCAAAAACCTCGAACGGCTGCTCGATCACGCGGTGGCCGCCTACTATCCCGAGATCAGCGAGGAGGCCCTGGCCGACCGGACCATCGCCTTCTTCGACCAGGTGATCGCGCGGGTGGCGCGGATGGGCGCGCGATGGATGGCGGCGGGCTTCGTCCACGGCGTGCTCAACACCGACAACATCGCGATCACCGGCGAGAGCTTCGACTACGGCCCGTGGCGCTTCGCGCCGACGCACGATGCCGGCTTCACGGCGGCCTATTTCGACCAGAACGGCCTCTACAGCTTCGGCCGCCAGCCGGAGGCGCTGTTCTGGAATCTCAGCCGGCTGGCCGAATGCTTGATCCCGCTGACGGATCAGTCGCGGCTCGAGGCCAGCCTGAAGCGGTATGGACCGGCCCTGCAGGATTCCTTTGCGGAGGCGCTCCTCTCCCGCCTCGGGCTGGCATCGCCCGCGGAGGAGGAGCGGGGGCATCGCCTCGTCTCCGCCTTCTGGAGCTTTCTGGCCAAGAGCCAGATGCCGTTCGAGCAGGCCTTCTTCGACTGGCGCGGCGGTCTCGCGAGCGAGGCGAGGGCGGCGGCGAGCCCGGCGGCTTCCTTGTACGCCGGCGACGACTTCAAGCCGGTCCATGCCGCCCTGCAGGGGTTGGAGCCGGCTGCCGACGCCCGGCTCGACCACCCGTATTTCAGCGGACAAGCGCCCTGCACGATGCTGATCGACGAGGTCGAGGCGATCTGGGAGCCCATCGCCGAGCGCGACGACTGGGCGGCCTTCGAGACCAAGCTCGCGGCGATCGAGAGCATGGCCGAAGCCCACGGCGCGCGTCCCCTCCCCGCACAGGCTTGATATGGCGGCAAAATTCGAGCTGCACGGCCGCGTCGCGCTGGTCACGGGCGCCGCGGGCGGCATCGGCGCGGCTCTGAGCCTCGCGCTGGCCGACCGGGGCTGCGGCC
>NZ_VRVE01000171.1:0-1665 GCF_008040035.1 Methylobacterium sp. WL9 | reverse complement strand
GGGGAGGGTGGCGGGTTTGGGCGCGTTGGACATGCGCTTTACGGCTCCCGGCTAAGGCGGGTGAACCCATCCGCGTACGCGGCTTTGCGGTCGAACGTGAGCGTCGTGGTGCAACCCGCAGCACGGTTGATCGCGCCGATGAAGTGGTCGGCGAAATCACCCTTACCAGTCGCCCATTCGGCCAGCGCCTTTACTGCAGCGTCGCGCTGGTCGACGACGATGTTCGAGGCGTTCAGCAAACGATCGATCACGGTGACGAGCATCGGCTTGCGCTGCCGCAAGGGCTGCGCCAGCACCCAGACGGTTTCCGCCAGAACGACGACGTCGACGAAGAAGCGCGCGTCGCGCCGACCGAGCGTCTCCGCGACGAGGGCCGTCTGCTCCGGCGCCTCATCTGGCCAAACGGACTCGTCCACGAGCCAGCGCAACAGCACGTCGGTGTCGAGACCGATCACGCGTCATCGGCCTCGATCGGCGGCTGCATGCGCCGCCACCGAGCGGCGCGACGCTCTTCGATCCAGCCAACCACCCGCTCGCTGTCGACGGCAATCTCCGGATCAGTTCCGCCCGGACCCACGATGCCGCGCAAGTCTGCGAGCGTCACGATGCGTGCCTCGACGGTGAATCGGCCATGCGCATCCTGAGCAAACACAAGCTTGTCGCCGACCTTGAGGCCCAGGGCCTTCCGCAGCGACGCCGGGATCGTGACCTGTCCTTTCGAGGTCACGGTCGCCTCGATCACTTTCATCGCAAACTCCTTACCGATCGTACGCAATGTAAGGAGTATGTGATCACGTGTGCAAGCGGTTACAGCGGCCCCATCACCTCACCTCGGAACCCGAACACCGTTCGCCCGCCTGACAACGGCACCAGCACCACCTCGCGCGTCGAGCCGGGCTCGAAGCGCACGGCTGTGCCTGGCGCGATGTCGAGCCGCTTGCCGCGGGCCTTGTCGCGGTCGAAGGCGAGGCCGGGGTTCACCTCGAAGAAGTGGTAGTGCGAGCCCACCTGGATCGGCCGGTCGCCGGTATTGGCGACTTCCACGACGGTGCGCTCGGCGCCGGCGTTGAACACGATCTCGCCGGCCTGCGTCGTCACGAGGCCGGGCACGTCGTCGGAGGGCGCGCCGCGGATCGGGTGATGCACGGTGACGAGCTTGGTGCCGTCCGGAAACGTCGCCTCGACCTGGATGTCGTGGATCATCTCCGCGATGCCCGGCATGACCTGATCGGTGGTCAGCACCTGCGCGCCGGCCTGCATCAGCTCGGCGACCGAGCGCCCGTCGCGGGCTCCCTCGACCACGACGTCGGTGATAAGAGCGATCGCCTCGGGGTGGTTGAGCTTGACGCCCCGCGCCAGCCGGTTGCGCGCGACCTGCGCGGCCATGGCGACGAGGAGCTTGTCCTTTTCGCGGGGGGTGAGGAGCACTTTGCGTCGTCCCGGATCGGCGTTCGAACCCGCCCAGCAAGGACCGTGCGACGGGCAAAGATCAAGTCGTCGGGCTGATGGCGGCTATCCCTGCCAGACGCGCGGCAGCGGCTCGGCGCGATAGTCGGTCAGGAACCGCACCAAGACGCGGCGCAGGGTGCTGACGTCGGGGGCGAGGCAGCGCAGGGCGAGATGGCGGTTCCAGGCGCTGGCGCCGGCCTCGACGCCGCTCGCGCC
>NZ_VRVE01000170.1:0-1760 GCF_008040035.1 Methylobacterium sp. WL9 | reverse complement strand
GCATCACCCTGACCGACCTCGCGCGGCTCTATGCGGGGCTGGCGCGGGGCGGGGCGGTGCCGGATCTGGTGCGCCGGGTGCCGGGTTCCCCTCCCCCTTGTGGGGAGGGGCCAGGGGTGGGGGTGGTTCAGCCTGACTGCGAAGGCGGCCAGCGGAACCACCCCCACCTCCAACTCCTCCCCACAAGGGGGAGGAGAGTGACCGCGGATGAGCACGAAGCGGAGCGCACCATCGCCGACCCCGTCTCGGCCTGGTACGTCGCCGACATCCTGAGGGGCGCCCCCCCACCGGAGAACGCACTCTCCGGCCGGATCGCCTTCAAGACCGGCACCTCCTACGGCTATCGCGATGCCTGGGCGGTGGGGTTCGACCGGCGCGTGACCATTGCCGTCTGGATCGGCCGGCCGGACGGGGCCTCGGTGCCCGGCCTCGTCGGGCGCGCCTCGGCCGCGCCGGTCCTGTTCGACGCGTTTTCGCGGTTCGGCGGTGAGCCGGAAACCCTGCCGCGCCCGCACGACGCCCTCGTCGTCGCCACGGCCGGCCTGCCGCCGCCCCTGCGCCACATTCGCCGGGACGCGCCGAAGACGCTGGAGGTGACCCTCGGCGTGCCCCTCAAGATCGCCTATCCGCCGGACGGATCGCGGGTCGATCTCGGCCTGAGCGAAGGCGCACGCGCCCAACTTGCCCTCAAGGCGCTCGGCGGCCAGCCGCCGTTGACCTGGATGGTCGACGGCCTGCCCGTGTCCGAGGGCATGCGCCGGCAAGCGGCCTGGAGCCCGGAGGGCGCGGGCTTCGCGCGGATCTCGGTGATGGACGCCTCGGGTGCCAGCGACAGCGTCGTCGTGCGGATCGAGTGATTTCGGTTGTGCGCGACACTGGGCTGCAGCGGCGCGACTGGCCGGCCGGCGTCGCGGGCCGTACATGCGGGGCATGAGCCCGACCCGCATCGTCTGCATCCGCCACGGCGAATCGACCTTCAACGCGCATCACCGGGCGACCGGCCGCGACCCTGGCCACATCGATGCGCGGCTGTCGGATCTGGGCCACCAACAGGCCGCGGCCGCGCGAAAGGACCTGCAAAGCATCCCGTTCGAGCTGGTGGTGACGTCGCCGCTGACGCGGGCGCTGCAGACCACGGCCGGCATCTTTTCGGGACATCCGTCGAAGCCGGCTCTGCTGGTCGAGGTGCTGCACCGGGAGTGCCAGGAAAGCTCTTGCGACGTCGGCCGGGCGGCCTCGGTGCTGGCGGAGGAGTTTCCGGACTTCGACGTCGGCCACCTGCCCGAGATCTGGTGGCATGCGGAGGACCCGGTTCAGGCAGAGGGCTATCCGGTCGAGCCGCGCGACCTGTTCGATGCGCGCGTCGCTGGGTTTCGCGACTGGCTGCGGGCGCGGCCGGAAACGACCATCGCCGTCGTCGGGCACTCGACCTTCTTCTACCACCTCACCGGGCAATGGCTCGCCAACTGCGAGGCGATGGACCTCGATTTGACGGTGGAGCCGCGGCTGCGCGCCTACGCCTGAACCCGGGCCGAGCGGGCGGCATCGAGACGGTCCCTGGCGCGGACGAGGTCGATCTCCGGCGCCTGCCGGCCGATCGCCAACGCCGCGTCGAGGATTGCCACGGCCGTCGGCCAGATCCCGTTTGCGAAGGGCGCCGCGCCCTCCGCGACCTCGGCTGCGCAGCGCGCGTCTCCGAACGCCTTCACCGCGGCCGTGGCCGTGCGCGAGACCGCGGCGAGCCGCGCGCCCTGCACCCA